>NZ_JBFAMX010000107.1:0-26238 GCF_040659615.1 Nonomuraea sp. NPDC049784 | reverse complement strand
GCCGCCGCTTCCCTGGCCAAGGCCCAGGCCTCCGCGGCCGAAGCGGCCACGGCGGCCAAGGCCGCCGTCAAGGCCGAAACCGACACGGTCGAATACGACCGCCAGGCCACAGCCGACGCCGCAGCCGCCGCGACGGCCGCCGACACCGCCGGTGGTTACGCCACCGACGCCCGTAACTCCGCCGACGCCGCCGAACAGGACGCCGCCTCGGCCCGCACCGCCGCCAGCGCCGCCGAGGGCGACGCCACCACCGCTCGCGACGTCGCCACCCAGGCAGAAGCCGATGCCACCACCGCCGAAGCAGCCGCGGCCCGCGCCAAGGAACTCGCCGAGCAGGCCCAGGTGGCGGCCGCGGACGCCGAGGCGGCCGCCGACCGGGAGCGCGAGGCCGACCGGGCCTCGGAGTCAGGGCCGACGGGGATGTCCCACGTGATCGCTGTGCCGCAGGAGATCAGCCGAGAGATCAACCCCAAAGAGGACCTCTGCGTCGGCACGAACGGCTGCGACATCGACCTGGAGTACCACATTTGGGGGACACAGGACTACCTCCTGGAGACCTGCCCCGAGCCGGACCACGACCTCGTCAACTGCACCGGCTTCCCGGAATACGACTACCTCGGCAGCGGGCCCTTCAACGTCCGCTACGTCAAACGCACCCACTTCGACGGCAAGGAGATGGTCACCGCCTTCCTGGAAGGGCTGGCCCAGGCACTGGTCCACGACTTCGTCGGCTGCTGGCGCAAGGTAAGCGGAAGCGGCGGAAGCGTCATCGACTGCGGGCTGGCCATCGGCTCCGTCGTCATCCCGCCCGCGGTCAAGACGGGATACGCCTACGCACTGTCCCTGCGCACGGCCATGCGCACCGGGGCGAGCTTTACCGACGCGCTGTTCCAGCTGCGATATTCGGGACTGCCCGCCGAGGCGATCTCCGGCCTGGAGCAGACCGCGGGCAACACGCTGGCGGCCGGACACTGCTTCCCCGCCGGCACGCTCGTCGACACCGCGTACGGCCCTCGCAAGATCGAGGACATACGGGTCGGCGACCGAGTCTGGTCCGCCGATCCGGCGACGGGCAGGCGGACCCTGCACCCGGTCACCCGGCTGTTCCACCGGACGGTGGACTCGCTGGTGAAGATCACCGCCGAGAGCGGCGCGCTGTCGGTGAGCCAGGGGCACCGGTTCTGGGTCCAGGGCAGGGGCTGGACGCAATCGCAGGAACTGCACGCGGGCGACGCGCTCCAGGACCCGTCCGGCAAGGCGGACCGCGTCCTGGCGGTGGCGTCCGGCGACGGCCCCACCGACGTGTACAACTTCGAGGTCGAAACCGACCACACCTACTACGTGTACGCGGGCTCGACCCCGATCCTGGTGCACAACGACTGCATCACTGACATCGTCAAGGCGGGCGACCACGTCGTCCTGGGCATCAACCCCTACTCTGACGATCTGGCCAAGAGCATCGGCGCGTTCACCTTCAACAATCGGGCGCTGGGAGCGCCGTACCCTAACGGCGACGGGCGGCCCATCTGGATGGTCGCGGTCACCGAGGCGGTGGGGGATCCCTCCATCCGGTTGTCCGTCTCTCTGGACGGCGTGCCCGGTGCCACGACTGCAGACGAGGCGCTGGCGGCTCTGCTGGCGCGGGGTGACACGGTACCCGCGGGGAACTGGGAGATGGTGGCGACGATCAACAGCGGCCTCGGGACGGCGTGGGAGATGACGGAGCTGCGCCGGGCGTACCGGCTGGAGAAGCGCACGTGGGACTCGATCGAGTTCCACATGACCAAGAACGGTGAGGTCATCAGGGTGTTCCCGAAGCCTCCGCCGCCTCCGGGGTCGTGAGATGGAGTTCATCAGGGAAGAACGGCTCTTCCGCGTCGTCCGTTTCGATCCGTCGCACCGGCAGCTGCTGCTGCGCAGCGACGCCGTGGCGGTGGACCGGACCGCCACGGTGGTCGAGATCCACATCGGCCACGTCGAGCTGATGCTGCTCAAGCCCATCTACCGGGACGGGCTGCACATCCGGCGCGCCTCCGCGGCCGAGTTCGCCGAACTGCGTGAGCGGCACGGTCTCGAAGCGGACGCGGAGGACTGGACGTGGATGATCGAGCGATACGGCGGCAGCTTCGTCGTCGGCGGCCAACCGGCCTGGCGCGAGACGCAGTATCCGCCCGCCGACCGTGAGTGGCTGTTCGACTTCACCAAGCCCTGGCCGCCGGACTACCCGGCGCAGTGGGGCATCGTCGAGTAGGCGCATCCCGGCCCCAGGCACGACCCGGGGCCGGGATGCCTCACACTCACGTCAACCGATGGTCTCGTCGGCGGTTTCCTTACGGCGTTCGGCGTCGGCTGGGACCGAGGGCGCGGCCCAGTGCTTCTTGGTGCGCGTCCCGAACGCGGCCAGGGTGTCCTGACCTACCGAGAGTGCGGGTACGGCCGCGCCGGCATCGGCTCGTCCACCAGCCAGCGCATCATTGCCATCAGCTGCGCCAAGCTCGGGCTCGACCAGTCCACGCCGTGGCCCTGGCAGTACGACAGATACAGGGCGATCCGCCCGGCAGAGGTCTTCTCGACGTTGAACGCCCGGCCCGCCCCGCGCAGCCCCGTCAGGTACGCGCACGCCTCGACGTGCAGCTCCAAGTCCTCATCGAGCACCCACAACACCGACTCGTCGGCGGCCACCGCCGCTCCGGCCGGTAGAACCGAGGCAGTGCACCTGACATGCTTGACATGCCTGAAGACCCCTGGATACTCGTGCGGCAAGTACGCACCAACCTTACTTTTTACTACTTAGAGTCACCCAAGCTAACTCCGGTCACCTACCCACTTGGCGATCTGCGTGCGGGAGTTGAAGCCCAGCTTCACCAGGATGCGCTCGATGTGCCCCTCGGCGGTTCGCTGGGATATCACCAGGGAGCTAGCGATTTCCTTGTTGCTCATCCCTTGGCCCACGAGATGAGCGATCTCCATCTCCCGGCGAGTCAGGGGCGACGTTCGATCGACATCGTCCCGCGCCTTGCACTCCGCTCCCCGCTCCTCCAGGGCGTAGGCGACGGCCTCGTCGTATGTCAGCCCGGCTCCTCTGTCGACGGCGGTGCGGAAGGAGCGCTCACCGAGAGCTTCGCGGGTGCGCTGCTCGCAGCGTTGATGAAATTCGTACAGGTGACCGAAGATCGGCAATATCGCCCGTCCGCCTATCGCCTCCCAGACATTGCGCAGGGCTCCCAGAAGTGTGGCCGCCCGGTCAAAGCGTTGTTCCGTCGCGGCGGTCCACGCCAGCAACTCCATGTCGAGGCCGGTAAGGACCGCCCTGTTGAGCGATCGATTGAAGTCGAGGCTTTCCTGGGCCAGGACGGCCGCTCGGCGTGCATCGCCCTGGCGCCAAACGGCGATTCCCAGCGCCGCCTTCCCGAATGCGTTGATCCAGCCACCTCCGCGAGCCTCACAAAGAGCGACGCACTCCTCACCGGTAGAGATGGCGCGCTCCACGTCATGGGAAACCAGAGCCACGGAAAGCCTCGCGAGTGCCATCGCGCGGCCATAATGGTCGCCGAGTCGACGGTGATTCGCCGCCGCCGTTTCGAACAGCAGCGTCGCCGACTCGGCCTCGCCCTTGTCATACGCGATGATGCCGGACATGTAGGTGACATAAGCCAAAACCGTGTCGAGGCCCAGGGATTCCCCTATGGCGCGGCTCTCGGTCAGCATCGCCTCGCCCGAGGAGATCTCACCCTGTATGACCGCCAGCAGCGCGGCGCACGCCAACGCGCGGGCGCGGACCTCGCCGGCCTCGGTGACCGTGGACAGCCCTTGGCCAAGCCACCAACGTCCTTCATGGAAGTAGTACCTGGTGATCCAGTGCCAGAGCAGATCGCTGGCCATGCTCAATCCGACCTCGGCCTCGCCCGTCTCGCTGAAGCAAAACTCCAGCGCTGTTCGCAGGTTCGGGTGCTCATCCTCCAGCCGCGAGTACCACTCCACTTCCGTTGGGCTCGACAACTGCGAGCGCGCCCGGGCGGCGAACATGCGGTAGTAGTCCCGATGTCGACGCCGTAGATCCGATTCCTCGCCCGACTCCCGCAAGCGCTCGAGACCGTACTGGCGGATCGTCTCCAGCAACCGGTAGCGCACGCGGGACGAGCGCTACTCCCGAAGCAGGATGGACTTGTCCACCAGTCCCATCACATGCTTGATCACCTCGTCCGGGGGAAGCCCGTTACCCGAGCAGACGGCTTCGGCAGCGTCCAGATCCAGCCCTCCGCTGAATATGGACACCCGTCTCCACAGCAGGCGCTCTTCATCCGTGCACAGGGCGTAGCTCCAGTCGATGAGCGCTCGCAGCGTCTGATGCCGCGGCAAGATCCTTGATCCTGCCGTCAGCAGCCGGAAGCGGTCGTCCAGCCGGTCGTGCAACTCATCGATGGACAGCGCGCGCAACCGGATCGCAGCGAGCTCGATCGCGAGGGGAAGGCCGTCCAACCGCCGGCAGATGCGTTCCACCGCGTCTCGATTGGATTCGGTCACGGCGAAGCCGGGCACCACCGCTTGCGCCCGCTCGCAGAACAGGCGCACGGACGCGCTCTCCGCGAACGCCTCGATGGGAAGCGATGTCCGGCCGCCGGCGGGCTGCGACAGCGGCGGCAGCGACAAGGTCCGTTCGCCCATCGCGCCGAGTGGCTGGCGACTGGTAGCGAGTATGCGAACCTCCGGAGCGGAACGGAGGATCTGCTCCGCCAAGATGGCGCAATCCGCCTGCAAATGCTCGCAGTTATCCAGAACAAGTAGGAGGTCCTTGTCCTGGAGATATTCCTTCAGAACATCGATCGTCGGTCGTGCCGACTGGTCCCGGATCTCCAGCGACTCGACCAGCTTCTGGGGTACCGACTCGCTACTCCTCAAGCCGGCGAGTTCGACGAACCACACGCCGGCCGGGAACGCGCGACGCACATCCATCGCGATCCGCGAGGCCAATCGGGTCTTCCCCACACCGCCGACCCCGGTCAAGGTGACCATATGAGAGCCCGACAGCAGCCTTTTGACCTCGGCGATCTCATGCCGACGTCCGACGAAACTCGTCGTCTCGAACGGCAGGCCATGCACTTGCCGCTTCATGGCATTCCCCGTCACCGTCATCACATTGGTTGCGCCAGGCCCCATCAGGCGCACCTCGCCAACGCGATTTTGGGAGCCATCATGTCGTGGCTGCGGTCGCCACCATGATCCATATCTCGAGTAAGGCTCTTGGAGACGTCGGTGTCCCGGCGTGGCGGCGCCCCCAAAGGGTCTCGGGGCGTGCGATGAGGGCGACGGTCGCCGCACAGGGCGGTGCGGCGTGGCGTGCAAAGCCGGCGATGAGGGGCATGAGCGCGGCGGTCCCGGCCCGCCTCAGGCGCCGCAGTCACGTGTCATTCCTGGCGGTTGCGAAATTATCTCTGTGGTTCCTCGACCCTGCCTTCGTACGTGGCCACGAAGCGTTCGAATGTGCTCGTCACAGCGGCCCTGTCCCCGGTGGCGAGGAGGTCGAGCAGCAGGCCACGGGCCACGGCGACGGCGAGCCGGGCGTCCTGCCGCGAGCGCTCCGCCGGCACGCCGGCCTGTTGGAATATCTCCGACAGCGGGCCGAGCCAGCTCTCCACGATCCCGTCGAGGAGCGCGATGGCGTGCGGACGGCCCCAGAGTGCATGTCCGTACAGCTCGAAGAACAACCTTTCGTACGGGGCGAGCGCGGGATCGATCAGATGCCGCCATAGCGCGCGAAGCCGGTCGACCGGAGCGATTTCATTCTCGGCGGTCACCCGCTCCAGAAACTCCCTCTGCTGCTGCTCGACGGCGCGGACGATCTCTATGAGGAGCGCCTCCTTGGAACCGAAATGGAAGACCAGCATCCGTGAGCTGGTGCCGAGGGCGGTGGCCAGCTCGCGCATGTTCAGGTCTCCGACGCCGTGCATGGCGACATAGAACATGGCGTCCGCCAGTAGGCGGTCGCGGGTGTCGGTCTTCGGTCTGGCCATCGTGGTGCCTCCCTTCGCCTCCACCGAACCTAGGCCTAGTGCGCGGCCATGGCCAACGCTTTCCTCCCGGCTCCAGGGTTCCTCCGAGAGTTAATGTAATTATGTTACAGTAACTATGACCGATAAGGAGATAGATCATGGTGACGGTGCATGAGCAGGCACGACTCGGTGCGGGCGCGGAGGAGGTCTGGAAGCTCGTAGGCGACTTCATCGGCTTCATCCAGGCCCTGATTGCGAACATGGACGACGCGCACGTCGTCGTCGAGGGTGAAGGGGTCGGTATGGTCCGCAAGGTCACGGTGGGCGAGGACGTGGCTATCGAGCGACTGGAAGCGTACGACCAGGAGGACTGGCGGACCAGCTACTCCATGCCCGTCACCGGCCCGTTCCCCATGACGGATTACTTCTCGACGATCCAGCTCACGCCGGCCACCGGCGGGGGGTGCGAAATCGACTGGACCGGCACATTCGAGCCGGACGGGGTCAGTGACGACGTCGCCGCCGAGGCGGTCCGCAACGTCTACACACAGGCCATCGCAATGCTTCAAGGACGCTTCGGCGCCTGACGAGACGGGCGACGGAGACGGTGCGCTCGGCCGTCTTCCCCAAACGCTCCATCGGTGTGTCCTCTGTGGACCCGCGGCAGCGACCCTCGGTGTCAGTCATGCGCGCATCCTCGGCTCGGCTCGGGGCCATTCGTTCATTCACGTGGAAGACATGATCGTCACGCGCGGGTTCAACGTGTTTCCCCGCGAGATCGAAGTGTGCTGGGCACTCACCCGGCTCCACAAAGAGCACGAAGCCTGTGCGGTCGCTGTCGACACCATTCCGCCGGCCCGCTGGGCAAGCCGGACGAGCAGGCGCTGCGAGCGACCTGGCGGGTCGGTAGGAACGGGCCATCAGCTGAGTGTTTGCTTCGCTAACTAGGAGAAATCAATGCCTTTGCACATCATCGTCGGATCAGGGCCGGTCGGCACGGCGACCGCGCGGCTGCTTGCCGCGCGGGGAGACCAGGTACGCGTGGTCACGCGCCGCGGTATCGGACCGATCGACCCTGCGATCGAGCTCGTCGCCGCAGACGCCGGCGACCCCACTGCGCTGAGCAGGGTAGCCTCCGGCGCGGCAGTGATCCACAGCTGCGCCGCACCCCCGTACTGGCGCTGGGTGGCCGAGTTCCCTCCCCTCTGGGCGTCCCTATTGGCCGCTGCGGAGGCGACCGGCGCACTGCTGGTCAGCACGAATAACTTGTACGGGTACACGTACACGCCGCCGATCAATGGGCCGATCACCGAAGACCTGCCTTTCACAGCGACGACCGCGAAAGGGCGGGTACGCGCGCAGATGTGGCACGACGCACTCAAGCTCCACAAGGACGGGCGGATCAGGGTCACTGAGGCACGAGCCTCCGACTACATCGGTGAAGGCGCTGTCTCGTACCTGACCGAGACCGTCCTTCGACCGGTGGCTACGGGGAAGCGTGCGATGGTGCCCGCGGACCTCGACGCACCGCACTCCTGGACCTACATCGGCGATGTCGCCCGTACCCTGGTCGCCCTCGCCGATGACGACCGGGCCTGGGGCAGAGCCTGGCACGTGCCGAGCCAACCGGCCGCTTCGGTCCGGGAGATCGCCGTCCGTGCGGCCCGCCTGGCCGGGGTGCCCGAGCCACGGTTGACCTATATGCCGAAGTCGGTGTTGTGGCTCGTCGGTCTCCTTGCCCCGATCGGTGGGGACAGCGCGAAGATGGTACGAGAACTCCGCGAGGTGGCCTACCAACGGCACAACCCGTGGCTTCTCGATTCCTCCACAACATCCGAGACCTTCGGCCTGAAGCCGACGCCGTTGGACGACTCGCTGCGCGAGACCATGGCTTCCTACCGTATGCCGTGAACGCCTGCAGCCCAGAGCGTTGGGCAGCGCGCATCTCATCACGAGACCGCTCCAGCTCTGTCCTGTGGCCGAAGTGCTCCCGCTGGAGGGTACGTCCTTGAGCCTGGTCAGTGCTGGGCGTTCTCGTAGTAGGCGCGGACGCGGGTGGCGAGGTGGTGTTCGTCCAGTTCGACGACGTCCAGGACGCGGTTGCCGTTATCGCGCTGGTAGAGGAGGGCGTATCCGCTGGGATTGGTCAGCAGTGCTTCCTCGATGAAGCTGAGATTGGGGGCGAGTTCCAGGCCACGGGCAAAGTGACGGCGTAGTTCGTCCTTGCCGTGCAGACGGCCGTCCGGTCGTCCCCAGCGGGTGACCACGGTGGGTGCACTGAAGTCAACGTCGTCGGCGTAGCAGGCCATGATCGCGTCGAGGTCGTGGCTGTTCCATGCGGTGAGCCAGTGGTCGGCGTGAATGCGGGCGTTCATGACGCCAAGTGTGGCGCAACTGCTCAGCAGAGCGAGCGGTGGGACATCGTCGGCGGACGGCCGCAGCGGCCATAGGCGAGTTGAGAGCCGGCAGTCGTGCGCGACCAGGCGTCGGGCGCCCGTCACGGTACGGCCGGCGGCACGAATTGAGCGATGGCGTCGGCCACCGCGCCCGGATTGTCGATCGGGGCCCGGGGAACCAAAGTAGCTCCAGTTCGTAACCTGACCATCGGCCTGGCCGGCTTCATCGGTTGGACCAACATCGCCGCCGCCGACCGCCCCGCGGACGCACTCCAGCCACTCGGTCTCATAACACGAGAACGCTTCGGCCCCGGCAACCTGGCCGATGTCGATCAGTGGCTACTTGGTCGGCCGGCGCACAATATGTAGACGATCGCTTAAGAGGTGCAGACGTTCGCTTATTGAACATCTGTAGTTCGCGCTCATACGGTGATGCGTGGCCCGCTTCGGTGCGGGCCGCGCGATGAAGGGAACCCTTGGTGTCCAGGGCAGTGTTTTTCGGCGAGCTCGCCGGCCGGGGATATTCGGGCTGGAGGAAGTGACGCTCGGTGAACCGGGAAAACGTTCGCGTCGATGCGATGGACCTGGACTGGGAGGAAGTGAACTCCCGGTCCGGTACGGACGTTTTGCCAGCCGAACCTTCACCAGCAACTACGGCGTCGCCGGAGCCATGACCCATAGATAAAACGTTCACGCCCCTCCTTCGTTTTGTCGCGCGGCCGCGACTCCTGACCCTTTCGGTCACTATTCGCAGGCCACGGTCACGCCGGACGGCGCGAGCCGAGTGTTTGCGCAACTCCCGGTCGGCGGCAGCATCTCCTCCGACTCCCCGTTCCGAAACAGGCACACAAGGCGCTGGCCAATGTCGTGTCGAACGTGAAAGCCGATTGGGAGTCCGGCGAACGGTGGCACCGATGCTGCGGCCGGTCCATAAACCTCCCGTTTATTGGCATGCCCATCTGTACGCACGTAGAAGTCCATGCCATCCGTCCTAGCCCTTGACTTTTCCATTCACTGATCACTAACTTGCTCTACCGATCACCACATGATCAATCGAATTTCTCGGACGATATTCCTCCAATCAGAAAGAGGTACGAGCATGTTCTTGCGAAGACTGCATTTAGCGGCCATCGTGGGCGGCGTTGCGGCCGCAGCTCTGAGCATATTTCCGGCCGGCATCGGAACAGCTTACGCAGGTGACACCCCCCAGCCCCATATCGTCGGTGGTACCACGGCAACCGAGAACTATCCGTTCATGGTTTCACTGCAGACAAGCAAAGACGGTGACCCGAACCATCACATCTGCGGTGGATCACTGATCGCCCGGAATTGGGTCGAGACGAACGCGCACTGCGTCACCAACTCCGACGGAAGCGCTAAGGACCCGTCGCTCTACCATGTCCGGGTCGGTTCTAATGACCGCACGACAGGCGGCACAGTCGCCAACGTGACCGGGATCGAGGTCTATCCGGGATGGGACTGGCTGGCCGACGACGGTGTCGATAACTACGTCGGAGACGTTGCGCTGCTCAGACTGGACCGGAAAATCTCAAGCGGTGTCATCACGGTCGCCGACCAGACGCCTCCGGAGGGCACTGCGGTTCGCGTTCTGGGCTGGGGCCGCCTGAACCCTGACGGCAGCGGGGATCAGCCCACGCAACTGCAGCAACTCGACACCTCGGTGCTCGATACGGAGACGTGTGGCGAAGGTGACAGCTTTGGCGAACTCTGCGCGGAGACACCGGGTTCCGCAGGGCCATGCAACGGTGATTCCGGTGGTCCTGCGATCGAGAAGGCAGACGGCCGCTGGGTGCTGGTCGGTAGCGACAGCCGCGGCACCACCGATCTTTGCGGCGACGGGCCCGACGTCTTCACCAATGTCACCCTGTATCGATCGTGGATCCGCGGAGTCATATACAACCTGGGCTAGCCGCCCATCCTGAGCGGGGGCCGGGCGTCTGCCGCCAGGAGCCCGGCCCCACCGTCTCGGGTATGCCAGCTCCAAGGGTGATCACGGGGCTTGCATGAAGCCGCGGAGCTCACCTGCGCGTTTGTAGCCAGAGCCTTACTCGTGAGGAAGCAGATAACGCCACGAGAGCCGCCGGCGCAGCCGCCGTGTCGGATCGGAGGTGAGCCAGCCCTGGTCCATCCAGAACGGGGCGGCCGAGCGCAGGGCGTCCAGATGTCGGTTGAAGGTCGCGGGGGCTCGCTGGCTCCACTGGTCGCCGAACCATCCGGTGAGTGCTGCGACGTTGTCCTCGACGTTGTCCTCGACGTCGAGGTCGGCGACGGGGAAGTGGGTGCCGGGCGGGGCGAACTCGGCGGCCAGCGCCCGCAGTGGCGCGGTAGGCGCGCTGGGTGTTGCGCTGTTCGGGTCCGGAGAGGGTGGTGAGGTAGGCGGCGGCCGCGGCGGGCAAGGGTGGTGATCCGCCGCGATCGAGCCGGGCCAGTTCGCCCACGCCGCCCCCTCGCGTCCTCTATCGCAGATAAGCACGGCGAGCTGACCTCATTTCGGGGAGGTGGTCGCCCAACTCGGTTCGCAAGTACCGCAGATAATGCATTCCTATACGCGATAGATGAGGTGACGGTCGGCGTCCTGCCACCGCTGTCAATGAGTGGCGGTTCAGGTCGGGCGGGTGGCGTGGAGCAGGCCGTCGACAAGGGTCTGGGCGACGGTCGGGTTGAGGGGGCGATCGCCGGTCAGCACGCGGTACCAGAACAGGCCGAACAGCACGTCCACGGCCAGGTCGAGGTCGGTGTCGGGGGCGAGTTCGCCGCGTTGGACGCCGCGTTCGAGCAGGTGGCGTACCAGGGCGCGGCGGTCGTCGATGAAACGGGCGAAGTCGGCGGCGAAGTCGCCGCCGGTCTGCGCCTCGGCCATCATCGAGCTCAGCGCCGCCTTCTTGCCGGGGTTGGCGACCTCGGCGAACAGGGTGCTCAGGTAGGACAGCAGGTCACCGCGGACGGTTCCGGTGTCAACCGTCGGG
The DNA here is from genome assembly GCF_040659615.1 of Nonomuraea sp. NPDC049784. NCBI lineage: Bacteria > Bacillati > Actinomycetota > Actinomycetes > Streptosporangiales > Streptosporangiaceae > Nonomuraea > Nonomuraea sp. NPDC049784. The sequence goes on along the minus strand of NZ_JBFAMX010000107.1, from coordinate 14,865 downwards.
TGGCGGTGGGTAGCGTCCTCGCGGAACGCCTCGGCGACGAGTGCGCCCTTAGATGACCACCATCGGTAGATGGTGCGTTTGCCGACCTTGGCCCGGCGGGCGATCTCGTCGAGGGACAGCCCGCCATAGCCGCGTTCACGCAGGACCTCCTGCGTGGCCTCCAGGATGGCCCGGTGGGTCTGCTCGCTGCGGGGCCGGCCAGGGCGGGTTGTCGGTGAGGTCGAGGTCATGCCTTGAGTGAACCAGATCTGTCGAGGGGGTGGGAAAGACGGCACGCTGAAATGATACGATCCGGTTAGGTTCATAACTAGGAGGGGTCCATGTCGCTGTTCACACCGGCCAAGGTCGGCACTCTGGAGTTGCCTAACCGCATCGTCATGTCCGCGATGACCCGCAGCCGTGCGCCCGAGTCGGGCGTTCCCACGGCGCTCACCGCGCAGTACTACGCGCAGCGCGCCACGGCGGGGCTGATCGTGACGGGCTCGGTGAACGTCTCCCCGGAGGCCACCGGATACCTGTGGACGGAGGGGCTTTACACCGGTGAGCAGGTGGCCGGGTGGCAGCGGGTGAGTGCGGCGGTGCACGAGGCAGGCGGGCGTATCGTCGCGCAGTTGATCCACTGCGGGCGGGTATCGCACACCTCGCTGCAGCCGGGCCAGGCCTCGCCGCCCGGGATCACCGACGCTGCCGCCAATGCCGAGGTCTTCGCGTTGACCGACGACGGTACCCCCGGCACGGTCGCCGCCAGCATGCCGCGCGCGCTGACCACCAGGGAGGTCGAGGAGACCGTCGGGGACTTCGTGGCGGCGGCCCGCAATGCCCGGCGGGCGGGCCTGGACGGGGTTGAGATCCAGGGCGGCAATGGGTTCCTGGTCGAGCAGTTCCTCAGCGCCGCCAACACGCGTTCCGATCGGTACGGCCGCGGGTCGGTGTTCCTGCTGGAGGTGGTCGAGGCGATCGGTGCGGCAGTGCCAGGGTTCCCGCTGGGGGTGAAGCTGACGCCCGGTGGTGTGATCAACGGCATCGTGTCGCCGGCCAACTGGCCTGAGCTGTATCTGCGGCTGCTGGATGAGCTGAATGATCGCGATGTCGCGTTCGTGACCCTGGCAGACCAGGCCGCCGTCGGCGCGCCCGGCGGCTACGACCCGGCATTCGCCGCCCAGGCCCGGCAGACGTTCCAGCGGACCCTCGTTCTCGGCGGCGGATATTCCGGCGAGTCGGCAGTCGCCGCGCTCCAGGCCGGCCGCGCGGATCTGATCTCCTTCGCCCGCCCCTATGTGGCCAATCCCGATCTGGCCGCCCGGATCCGTGCCGGAAGGCCACTGGCCGAACCCGATCCCGCCACCTTCTACGGCGGTGGAGCCGAGGGCTACACCGACTACCCCACCGACCCCGAGGACGCGCGGAGCCGGTGATGTCCATCGTGCGGCACCTGCAGGGACGTGTCGCGCTGGTGACCGGCGGTGGCGGCGAGATCGGCACCGCCATCGCCGCGCACCTCGCTGCCATGGGCGCGGCAGTCGTTGTGAACCACCGCGACCAGGCCGACCGAGCGGCGGCGGAGGTGACAGCGGAGGCGGTCGTCGCGGCGGATGGCAAGAGTCTGGTGATCGCCGCGGACATCGCCGATCCTGCGGCGGTTCATCGGCTCTTCAGCACCGCATGGGCCGAGTTCGGACGGCTGGACATCCTCGTCAACAATGCGGGAGTGGGGGTTTTCGGTCCGCTTACCACCCTCACCGACGAGGATTTCGAGCGCGCCGTCGCGGTGAACCTTCGCGGCGTGTTCCTGGCCTGCCAACAGGCCGCGCCGCGCCTGGCCGACGGCGGCCGCGTCATCACGCTGTCCTCGTCGGCCACCGCGCTGACCCTCCCTGGCTACGGCCTGTACTCCGCGACCAAGGCCGCCGTAGAGGTCCTGTCCCGCACGCTGGCCCACGAACTGGGAGGGCGCGGAATCACCGTCAACGTCGTTGCACCCGGCCCCATCGACACCGCAGCGTTCCGCCACGGCAAGACCGCCGAGTTGATCGACCGGCTTCGAAAGATGTCACCGCTCGGCCGCCTCGGCACTCCCGCCGACGTGGCCGGCGCAGTCGGGCTGCTCTGCCAACCCGGCGCAGGATGGATCACCGGCCAGACCATCCGAGTCAACGGCGGTCAGGCGTGACCGGATCTAAAGGGCTGACCTGCGGCAATCTCGTTAATGCCGGATCTCGTGCTCGTGCGGGCCTCACATCCGGGCTCGCAGCACGTCGAACTCGCAGCCTGGCAAGGACGGGTCGAAGCCGTTCTCGATCAGCCAGCGGATCGCCAGCAGGCTTCGCAACGACCACCACGCACGGATCACGTCGAGGTCGACGTGGGTGCCGTAGCCGGCGACGACGTCGCCAAGGTGCCCCTCGTGTCCGAGCGTCAAGATGGCGAGGTCATACAGGGCATCGCCCTGGGCCGCCTCGGACCAGTCGATCACGCCGGTGATCTCGTCACCGTCGACGAACACGTGGCTGACCTGTAGGTCGCCGTGCATGAACACCGGTGTCCATGGCCGAAGCGCAGCCTCGGCAACCCGGCGGTTCCGCGTGACCAGGTCGGCGGGAAGGACGCCGTTCGTGACGAGCCACGCGCATTCGCCGTCGAGGCGCGATGCGATCTCGTCGAGGCACGCGCAGGGTCGCTCGCTCTCTATGGGCGACGACGACCTCAATCTCCTCCATGCCGGCCGTTATCGGGAGATGATCACCGACGTCACAACGGGTTTATCGCGTGCCACTGCCCGGCTGACCAGGTCCCCCTGGCCGGCGACCTCGTGCACGACCCCGGCCGCCGACGGGCCGGACACCGCCGAACGGCGCGTCGGGGCCTCGGCACGTGGATCGTGAAGTCGAGCGGTATGCCGACCCGGTCCGTGACCTCGACTTGCCCGAGACCGTCGGTCAGGTGATGTCGCCGATCATCGCTGTGTACGTCCAGGCGTACCTGGCTCTGCACCGGTACCTGTACGCCGACAAGCGTTCGCATCTGGTCGCGCAACACGCGCATGATCTCCATGAGGACGGCAGCCTTCTGACGAGTGACGCTCAGGCGTTGCCGCGTCTCCTGGATCTGCTCGCTCCAGAAGTTCGCCGACAATGAGAGGAGGTCAGGATGGTGAAGAAGCTGATCCTCGTTCATCGGGATCTCCTTCGTGGCCTGGTGTTCTTCCTCGACGCTGCCACGGTCGCCGCTGCTCGTCCCGCGTCAAGATCGTTCGTCCTCGCTTCGCTGCGGGCGCTGCATCTTGACCCGAGCGCGGGTCTGGGCGAGCCGGTAGGACTCGGTGCCGGTCTCGATGATGTCCCTGTCAAGTCAGCGTGTTGAAGATCTTGGTACCTTCTCAGAGCTCTTGAACGCGTGCGAAGAGGACTGCCCCTGGAGCACTCCCGTCCAGATCGAGCAGCATTTGGGCCTTGACCGTGAACCCGGCATCGCGCAGCCATCCCGCCACTTGCGTGGGCTGGCGCATGTGAACGTGAACTTTCATGGGATGCCCGCCGTAACCTCGGGTCTTCAGCCGTGACTCGTCACCGACGTGAAACCCGAGCGTTAGAGTCCCGCCGGGCCGTAGCACCCGCTTGAAGTGGTCGAAGGCTGTGAGAACCGCGTCGTCGGGGACATGAATCAGCGACCAGAAAAGGAGCAGGCCGGCGACCGAAGCGTCAGGCAGGTCGAGATCAGTCATCGACCCCACTTCGAACCGCAGATGGGGGTGGTCATGTCGGGCCACTTCGATCATCGTGGGAGAAAGGTCGATGCCGAACGCGTCGAGGCCCAACTCCTGCAGGTAAGCCGTGACATGCCCGGGTCCGCACCCAACGTCAGCCACCGGTCCGTCTCCTGCAGTGCGAACCAACTCCGCGAACAACGCCAGAGTTGCCCGGAGGTAGGGGCGCTCGCCCAGCGCCTCGCGCATCTGGTCGGCGTAGCTGACCGCGACCGTGTCATAGGAGGCCCGTGTGTCCTCCAACCAGTTATCCGTGTTCATGCGCTGACACTCTAGTTGTGGTGTCTCAGGAGGTTAGTTCAACGATGTCCTCGAATGTCAGTTGCTGCGGGACAGTGTCGAGCGGCTCCGGCGGCTGATCGAAGGCGACGCGGTAGTCGCTGCCGACGGTTCGACTGATCGGTGGCTTCCCGCCCAGGGCGGCGTGCGGCCGCTCGTGGTTGTAGTAGTTCAGGAAGTTTGCGAGGGCAGCGCCGCGTTCGTGCTCGGAGGCGTAGTCGCGGACATTTGCCCACTCCCGGGCCAGGGTGCCGTTATGGCGTTCGACCTTCCCGTTCGTCCGTGGAGTGTAGGGCCTGGTGCGCTTGTGCTTCGTGCCAGCCTTCGAGAGGGCGTCGGCCCAGGTCCGGGAGCGGTAGCAGGAGCCGTTGTCGGTGAGCACGCGGCGGATCGGCGTGATGTCGTGGGCGGCGAAGAAGGCGACGGCCCGGTGCCAGAAGGCGACCGCGGTCACCGCCTTCTCATCGTCCAGGGCCTCGGTGTAGGCGAGCCGAGAGTGGTCGTCGAGCGCCGAATGCAGGTACGTGTATCCGAGACGATCGGACGGCCAGCGTCGATCCGCAGACACAATCGCAGACGTCCCTCCGGGGTCAGCGGTGCGTTCCGGTGCCCCCTGCTGGTGGCGCTCCTGGACTCGGTGGCCGCGTTCACCGGGAGCTCTGGGATCTCATGGCTCCCGCGTGAGCAGCTGTGCGTGGCGTCAGCGTGCGAACTTTTCGATGGCCGCCGGGGTGACGGGGGTGAAGAAGTTGACGAGGTTGCCGTCGGGGTCACGGAACAGCAGCGACCGGTTGCCCCAGGGCATCGTGGTGGGCTCGCTGACGAAGTCGGTGACGAAGCCGGTCAGGTTCTGGTGAACGCGGTCCACGTCGTCGACGAGGAACTCGGTGATCACGCTGTGGTTGTCCGCCGGGCGGGCAGAGCCCGGGGCGAACAGCGGGACGGTGCGGGTGCTGGCGATCGCGAGGGTGGCGCCCGCGGTCTTGAGTTCGGCGAAGTCCTCGGTGGCCCACATCGCCTGCACCTCTGTGGCTCGCTCGTAGAACTCGACGAGGCGCGCTACGTCGCTGGTGATGATGCGGATTGAGACGAAGTCCATGGGGATCTCCTTGGCTGTGATGGAGGCGTGCACGTCGCAGGCTAGGAGAAATACTGGACAGAATCGGTCCTGTATTCGCGTTAGGCTGCGAACATGCCTCGACCCACCGGCCGCGTGCTGACACTCCTGGAGCTGCTGCAGTCGGGCGGCACCCGGACGGTGGCCGAACTCGCCGACCGGCTCGGCGTCGAAGGGCGCACCGTGCGGCGGTATGTGGACCAGCTGATCGACCTGGACGTGCCCGTGGAATCGGTGCGCGGCCGCTACGGTGGGTACCGGCTCGCCCCCGGGTACCGCTTGCCTCCGCTCATGCTCAGCGACGACGAGGCGCTGGCCGTGCTGCTCGGCCTGGTCGCCGGCCGCCGAGCAGGGTTGACGACGACGCAGCACACGGCAAGCGAGACGGCATCGGCGAAGATCCGGCGGGTGCTGCCCAAGCACATCGCCCGCCGGCTGGACACGCTCCTGGAAGCTCTCGCCTTCACGGATCAGCCCGGTGAGTTCGCCACCCCGGACGCTGGGGTCCTGCTCACCATCGCCGATGCGGTGCGCCACCGCCGACCGGTCTCGATCCGCTACACCGACCGCGACGGACGGCGCAGCGAACGCACGCTGCACGCGTACGGGATCGTCGCCCATGCGGGCCGGTGGTACGTCACGGGCAAGGACCCCAACATCGGCGAGGACCGAACCTTCCGGCTCGATCGCATCGCAGACGCGAGGACCCTGCCCGGCTCATTCGAGGCCCCCGTGGGTCCCGATCCGGCGCAGCGCGTGTTGTCAGGGTTCGCCACGGCTGAGTACCGGCATGAGGTGACCTTGCGGATCTACGGGACAGTTGAGCAGATCCGCGCCCACCTTCCCGCCAGCGTCGCGAGCCTGGAGGAGCACGCGCCCACGACAGGCACGGACCGGGCGACCGAGTGCTGGCTGCGCGTCGAACTACGGGCGGAGCGGCTCGACTGGTTGCCTCCGGCACTCGCCTCACTCGACTGTCCGTTCGTCATCGAGCGCCCCGATGAACTGCGCGACCTCGTCATCGCGCTTGCCGATCGCCTCGCGTCCTACGCCCGCCAAGCCTGACAGCGAGGAACCAATGTCATGAGATGGCACATCTAGTGGGCGATCAAGATCTGCAAGGGGGTCCGGTGGCACAAAGATCATGTAGTGAGTTCACTGCGAACGGTCTCTCAGCGCCGGTGGCGAAGCGGCGTGACGGTCGGTTCGGGCAGCTCCAACTGCTTGCGCAATTCCTGGTTCTCCCGAGTGAGCTGGTGGACGACTCGGACCAGGGCGGGGACGTCTTCCTTGATCTGCGCGAGTTCCTTGTTCTTGTTCGCGATCGTCTTCTTCAGCTTCATGATCTCGGCGCGGAGCCGGACCTCGACGTCTGGGGTCGCGCCGCGTGCCTTGACCAGTTCGTAGAACTCGTTCTTCAGGTCGGCGTGGCGCTGGGTGAGGGCATTGCGCGGGACCTGCGGCTCTTGGGAGAGCGCGACGATGGTCAGGGCGCCGTTGGAGTACTTGGCCTGGTCGTTGAGGAGGCGGTGAATGCCGGCGCGGATGCGTTCGCGTTCGTCTGAAGTCGGGCTCATGTGGCGTCCTTGAGAGTGATGCGGGTGCGGTCGTGGGCGTCGGCCAGGTCGCGGAGGCGGACGGCGTTGGCGCGGAGCCGATCCCCGATCGGTCGGGCGGCGAAGGCAGCACGCTTGCCGAGGAACTCGGCGCGTTCGCGGAGCTGAGCGGCGTGCTCATCGGTGCGGATGATGTTGCCGCCGCCGTCGGCCAGGTGGTCGTTGAGGCCGATCACCGTGTCGGCGACGGCGCGGGCGGTCTCGATGTCGATGAGGTCGGCTCGCACCGCAAGCCCCGGAGCGCTGTCACTTCTCAGCGACATCGTCTTGCAGCGGAAACGATCGCTGTTGCAGGAGACCGGCAAACGCTGTCACTTGTCACCGACAGAACCACCGATTTGTAAGCAGGCAATCCATACCTACGCTACTTTGTGCATATGGACGCAACTGTCATAGCGGCCGTCGTGGGTGTTGGTGGTGCAGTACTTACTGCGATCACCAGTGTCGTCGCAACAATCTGGGCTGCTCGCAGGGCGGCGACCGCCGCTTTAGCGTCTGCAGAGAAAACAGCCCAGGCGACTCTTGAGAGTGCGGGGAAAGCGACCGATGCAGGGTTAGAGGCAACCAGGCTGACACTGGCTTTTGAACACGACCGACGTGTCTGGGAGAAACGTGCAGAGCTCTACGTCGATACGATTGCCTTTGTAATCCATAGGCGCGAGACGAGGCGCAAGCGAGGCTTGGATGCGCATCTCGCAAACTACCAGCTGCCTCCTTGGTTCCAGTTCGAAGGGCGCCTGCAGGCTTTTGCTTCTAAAGATGTACTGAAACTCTGGCAGGACGCCCACGATGCCGATAACACTGCTTGGAGCGATGGCATCATCAAACACATGGATCTTGCCGAGGATAAAGCAGATACCCAAAACCCCGACAAAAATGCTGCAGCAGCGTATCGTGCATCAACTCTTATCAAGAAAGCCGATCGCCTTGATGAGCAGCTCATCGATTTAATCCGCATTCAACTGCAGGAAAGATCTTCACAAACACCTTAGGGCCAGAGTGAACGCTACAGCATGGCCACGCTTTGGATGGAATTGTTATCTAGGCCGTCGTTCCACGTATCCAGTGGAGGACACTTGGCAGCGATAACAGCGTTGAGCGCTTGTACCGAATCTTCGAATTCGTAGCCTACGAGATCGGCTTCGAGGTCTCGGACGTACCGCAGGTAGCGTTCAGATTTGAGCGATCCGGCGAGGTCGATAGATTCAAGCGCAATCGATCTCTCCGACCCGATGCACGTCCGCACTCTGGCCTTTGATCACCTGGTGCAGGCGGCGAGCTACGTCCAGATGGGCGAACCTGGAAAGGCCACCCTGGTGGACTTCGATCTGCGGTACTCCAGCACCGACAGCACGGATGCACGCACCATGCTCTGCCACGTATACGCGCCGGGGTGTCGGCGAATCCGGCGAACGTGCCGGCCGCGTTGGAGCCGCCGCCGACGCACGCGACCACGTAGTCCGGCACGCAGGTCCGCAGCTCGGCGGCGCACTGCCCGCGGGCCTCGTCGCCGATGATCCGCGGGAACTCCCCGACCATCCATGGGTACGGATCCGGCCCGACACCGAGCCGATGCAGCACCCAATGCCGCATGGCCTCCCTGGTCGCGTCCTTGAGGGTACGGCGGTGCCCGACCAAACAGCCGCAACCGCAAAAGCCCAGGTCAGACACTCGCCGAGAACGAGCTACACCCTTTGTCGAATCAGCGCCGTGCGTCGACGAGTCGCGACACCAGGGTGAGGAACTGACGCCGCTGGGCGGCCGTCAGAGGCGCGAGGAACTCGTCCTGGATGCCGTCGATGACTTTGTCCAGCTCGACAAGCTGTTCGACGCCTTCCGCTGTGATAGTGACGATGTTTCGGCGCTTGTGCTCAGGATCGACTGAGCGCTCGACCAGGTTGCGTGACTCGAGCTCGGTCAGGACAGCAGTCACATCACTGCGATCGATCCCGGTCTTCCGGCCGAGCTCGGCCTGACTCGCGGGCCCCCACTCCTCCAGCGCAGCGAGGAGTCGGTAGTGGTAGCTGCGCAGTCCGCTGCCATGGGCCTCGAAACCGGCGCTGAGCAGCCCTGAGGAGCGTAGATACGCCCGACTGACCAGCCAGGTTGCGCGTCCTTCGAGCCGGGCCGGAGCTCGGCCGGTGTCGTGGTGAGGCGTCGGCACGCGTCAAGCGTAACAGTTGTGGGTCTCGCCAACACTCACTATGTTGGGGCTACCAACATTGGTATGGCCGCGCTCAAGCGCGTCGGCGACCACAACCACCCACGAAGACCCCAACCAGGCCCACGAGGCCGAGCTTGAACCCGGCCGGCCGCAGTCCGTGGCTGGTCTCGAACCCGCCGCCAAGGAGATCTGACAGTGAACACGTCGTCAAAGAACGAGCCTGAACGCGTCCTCGTCATCGGCCGCAGCCCCAATGTGCTCGTCGCCACCGTCGACATCCTGCGAGCCAAGGGCTACTCCGCGGACGCGACGAACCAGTTCGACCAGGTCCTCGATGACTACGACGTCACCGATCTCGACGTACTGGTCTTCGGCGGCATGGTCCCCGCCGACACAAAGCAACAGTTGCGCGAGGACATCTCCGAACGCAACCCGCAGGTGACCTTCGTCCAGGGGCTCGCCGGCATCGCCGGCCTCATCGCCGCCCAGGTGCAAGCCGTCACCTCGGCCGAAGCCCTCGACAGCGGCGAACTCGTCTACGACGCCGCACAGCGCTCGGTACAACTCACGCTCAACGATTCCGCCACCGTCACCGTCGAGGCATGGTGGGCCACATCCTTCGTACCCCCAGAGCCCAAAAGCACATCGATGCACGTGTTCGATGGCCAACTCAACGCGGGGTCCCACGTCATCCCGCTTCCAGATCAGGTGCCGTCCGAAGCGTCCTTCGCCGGTGTCACCGTCGGCTCGTTCACCCGCGTGTTCACCGTCGGCCCCATGCCCGATGCCGTCACGCGGCTGGCGCCAACCTCGGTCACCGACAAGCGACTTCCCCAGGTCAGCCAGGTCACGACGAGCAGCGATGACCGGCAACGCGAACACGGGAGGCCCCGGCTCTCGCCCGGAGTCGCAGGGATGGCGCCTCGCGGAGGTGCAGGCCCGTGCGCTGTTCCGAGGTTCCGGGCATCTGAACAAGGACACGACGCTGTCCCGGCAGCCGAAGAGGAGGACCCCGCAGAAGGCGAGGCCGGTGATGGCGGACGATCACCGATGAGGGGGTTGTTGCATGTGTGGCGGCGCATGAGCGGGTCGGGTCGGAGGGCGATGGTGGCCCGCCCGTGTCGTTGAGTGGTCCGGCCGAGCAGCAACGGCTGCCGGCGATGCAACGGTGGCGGCTGCTTCGTCCGCATGTCTGATCGGAATCATGTGACCACCGTGCCACCACCCCGCACCCGAGCCCCACCACAGCCAGAGCCAAGCCGAACCCGCTGCCCGCCGGCCCTTACGCCGGCGGGCAGCAGCGTGTCTACTCCCGGCCAAATAGCGTCGAAATCCCCGGCCATTTACCGCCGAAAGTTACACCATGGCCGTTCAAGTGATCTACGTCACATTTTCCGAAATCGCCTCACACTTTCGAGTCCGCATTCCTCGTATAGGTGAGCCAGTGCCTGCCCACCCATGGGCCGGGGGTGGTGTGTGAGGGAAGGAAGACACAAGTGTTCGTGGATTCCGGTCCGCGGGGCTGGCGCGCGCTCGCCGCCGCGGTCGTGGTGAGTGGCTTGTTAGGGGCGGCCCTGCCCTCCATCGCAGCGTCGGCGGATGTGGGCAGGGCCGAGTCCGCCGCCCGGCTCACCGCGTGGCAGCGGGCGCAGAGCCAGGCGGCCGAGGACGGGGAACCGGTCGAGGTGACCGAGGCCAGGACCGAGTTCACCACCACCTACGCCAATCCCGACGGCGCCTCGTTCCGTCTGGAGCAGTCGACGGTGCCCGTACGCGTCAAGGGCGCGGACGGCGCGTGGGCCGCGCCCGATGCCACGCTTGAGCGGCGCGCCGACGGCAGCGTGGGGCCGGTGGCCGCCGCCGTGCGGATCGGTTTCTCCGGGGGCGGTGATGCCGAGCTGGTGAAGATGACGCGTGACGGTCGGACCCTCGCACTGGGATGGCCGGGGCCCCTGCCTGCGCCGGTGCTGGACGGGCCGAACGCCACCTACCCCGAGGTGCTGCCGGACGTCGACCTCAGGATGACCGCGACGACTGAGGGCTTCCGCCAGGTTCTGGTCGTCAAGACCCCCGAGGCCGCAGACAATCCGGCACTGCGCAACCTTGAGTACGCGATCAGCTCGTCCGGGCTGAAGGTGGCGGAAACCGAGGACGGAGGCATGTCCGCGACCGATGGCAACGCCACCGAGGTCTTCTCCTCGCCGCCCGCCGCCATGTGGGACTCCACCGGTGACACCACCGCAGGCCAGGTCAGCACCATGAAAGAGCTCGCCCCGCCACGCGCCGCCACCGCCGCCGACGGGCCGGCTCCCGGGGCGCGCCACGCCGAACTGCCCATCCGGGTGGGAAACGGCAAGCTCACCCTCGTCCCCGACGCCAAACTGCTCAAGCAGAAGGACAAGGCGGCCTACCCGATCTACATCGACCCGACTGTCACCTGGGGCGAGAGCGACAGGATGCTGCTGCGCTCGGACGGCTACACGTCGTACAACTGGGGGAACGGCGACGACAACCGGGGCATGGGCGACGGCCACTGCGGCAGCTGGAACGGCTACTACTGCGGGCCCGGCTACACCCAGCGGCTGTACTTCCAGTTCTCGCCCGCCAGCCTCAAGGGCAAGTACGTGCTGGGCGCCACGTTCCGCGTCACCGAGCCGTGGGCGTTTCAGTGCTCTCCCCGGTGGGTCGACCTCGTGCGGACGAACAACCTCACCTCCGCCACGACCTGGTCAGGCCGGCCCAAGGAGCTCGACTGGATGGTCGACCGCGACGTGTCGGCGGGTCGCGGCTCGGCCTGCGACCCGGACGAGCCCGCGGCGCCGATCGACTTCAAGGACAATCCCGACGAGCCCAACGAGAACCTGACCCCGACCGTGCGGGACTTCGCCGCGGGCAAGTTCTCCAAGCTCACGCTGGAGTTGCGGGCGCACGACGAGGGCGACACGTCGGCCTGGAAGCGGTTCAGGAACGACGCGGTGCTGGCCGTGGACTATGTGGGGGTGCCGGCGGCGCCGACGGGTATCGGCGTCGTCACCGGTTCGGGCGCGGTGTGCGAGCCGAACGCGGCGGCGCCCGCCGTCGTCTCCGACCCCACGCCCCTGCTGGCGTCCATCCCGCAGACCGCCCCGGGCGGCGAGTCGGGGGCGCTGCTGCGGGCCGAGATGTACGTCGAGAAGAAGAACGCCGACGGGACCTGGCCGGCGGCCTTCGCCACGATGGAGTCGCCGAGCACCGGACACGTCGCCGACAACGTCAGGGTCACCGCTTCCACGCCGACGCTGTCGGAAGGAGTGCTGTACCGCTACAAGTCGTGGACGCGTTCGTACTACAGCAACTACACCAAGTGGCTGTCCGGGCCCGCCAACGACGCCACGTACGGATGGTGCTACTTCAAGGTCGACCCGACCGCGCCGAAGGCGCCGGTGGTCACGGTCGGCGCCCCGTACAGCGCGTGCACCACCACCAGCTGCGCGCTGGGCGGCGGTCCCGGGCAGGGCGCGACCTTCACGTTCGCGCCCGCGTCCGGCGACACCAACAACGTCTCCTACGAGTACCGCCAGGCCACCGGCACCGCCAAGGTCATCACGGGCTCCACGGCCAAGCCTGTGATCACGCCCCAGACCTCCGGCACCTACAGCCTGTACGTACGCGCCAAGGACAACCTGGGCCGGTTCGGCGCCACCACCGTCGTCGACTTCCTGGTGTCCCCGGGCGCGGGACCGGTCGGCAGGTGGCACTTCAACGAGGGCTCCGGCGCCGCCGCCGACTCCTCGGCCACGGCGAGCCACCCCGCCACGCTCTCCAGCGGAGCCGTACGGGATGACCTGGGACGACGCGGCGAGCTGTGGTACGACGACGCCGGCAATCCGCTGGACACCCCGGTAACCGACCAGGGCCTGCGACTGAACGGCACCTCGGGATACGCGGCGACCGCGGGGCCGGTGCTGGAGACGCGCTCCCCCTACTCGCTGGCGGCCTGGGTGCGGCTGGACAAGACAACCGCGGTCGGCATGGTCCTGTCGCAGGACGGATCCGGCGGTTACACCCCCTTCGCCCTCTGGTACGACAAGGACCGCGTGTCCTGGTGCTTCGGCGTCAAGGAGAAGGACGAGGCGACGGGCAAGGCGTATTTCGGGATCTGCGCGAAGAACAACGTGGCCCAGGTGAACGCCTGGACCCATCTGGCGGGCAGCTACGATCCGGCGGCGCAGAAGCTGAGCTTCTACGTCAACGGCGTGTCGCAGGGCACCGCCACCGTGTCCGGCGCGTGGTCCGCCACCGGCCCGTTGGAGATCGGCCGCTACAAGTGGGCCAACATCTTCCAGTACTACTTCCCCGGCTCCATCGACGAGGTGGCCGCCTGGCAGCGCGTCCTGACCCCGGAGGAGATCGCGTCGGAGGCGCGCTCGGAGTCCCCCGTGTCGGGGCGCAACGATGTGGAGCTGGTGGCCGACTGGAATCCGTCGGGCGTCACCGGTCCGGCGCTGCCCGACTCGCTGTCCGGGTACGGCCGGTCGCTGACGATGGCCGGCGGCGCGTCGCTGGACGGTGAGGGCCTGGTCCTGGACGGCGTGGACGACGCGGCCACCACTCCTGGCCCGGTCGTCGACGACACCGGCTCGTTCACGGTCACCACGGAGGTCGAGCTCGACCGGGACAAGGTGCTCGCGATGCCGACCGGTTCGATCGGCCAGGTGGCCGGGCAGCGCACGGCCGACGGCTCGTCGTGGGGGATCTGGTTCGAGCTGACCGGGAAGGAGACGCAGCTCGATGACGACGGGAACGAGATCACCGTACCGGTCGGCTTCTGGCGCTTCGGCCGGGTCAACAAGGACGGCACGAAGAGCTGGGTGAGCTCCGACACCGCGGCGAGCATCGAGACCGCGGTCCGGTTGACCGGGGTCTACGACGCGCTGGCGGTGGACGGGCCCGTCGTACGGCTCTACGTCGGCCACGACCAGAACGACCTCGACGGGGCCTACACCGCCTCGGCCGGGTCGGGTGACTTCGCGGTCGGCAAGGGCTTCAGCACGACGTCGTGGGACCACTTCCTGCCCGCCAAGATCACTGATCTGCGGTTGTGGGCGGGCGCCGTGTCCGACTCCGACCAGATCGACGCCGTCATCGGTGACTGACGGCGAGTGCGGGGGCCGGCACCCCGGTCCCCGCACCTCTCACTTCCCTGGTTGATCACCGGGTTCCTTTTGTCCTCTAAGGAGGTTGGGTCATGCGTCGGCCTGGATTACGTGCTGCCCTGGCGACCGCCATAGCGGTGGTGGCGGCGATGTTCCTGTCGGTGGGGTTGACGACCTCGGCCATCGCGGCGCAGGGGCAGCCTGGCGCCCCTCCCGTGCAGAAACAACGATCGAGCAAGGTCAGGGCCATGAACGCGGCCGGGGCGAAGGAGGCGCGCGAGCGGGTCGAGGCGTCGAGGGCCCGCAACGACGCCTGGGCCGGCCGGGCCGACAAGGAACGCGAGGCCGCCCGGTGGCCGGCGGGCGGCGCCGCGGACGTTCCGCTCGGCGGCACCGCGAGCGTCACCGTGGGCGGACTCCCCATCACCCTGACCCCCGCGGCCCCGGCCCAAACCCCGGCCACCCCAACTCCCGCCGGGGTGGCCGGTTCGCAGGCGGCGCGCGTCCAGGTGTTCGACCGGGCCGCCGCCGAGGCCGCCGGAGTGGACGGCGTGCTGCTGACCGCTTCGGCGCAGACCCAGGGCGGCGTGAACCTGAGCATCGGCTATGCCGCTTTCGCCTCCACATACGGCGGCGGATGGAGCGGCCGACTGCGTCTCGTGCAACTGCCTGCCTGCGCGCTCACCACACCGCACCTGGAGGAGTGCCGCACCCAGACCCCGCTGGAGTCCGTCAACTCCGCCACCGCGCAGACCCTGTCCGCGCCGGTCACCCTGGGAGCCGCACCCGCC
>NZ_JBFAMX010000106.1:0-26239 GCF_040659615.1 Nonomuraea sp. NPDC049784 | reverse complement strand
GCCAGCAGCTCGTACGCGGCCAGATGCCCGCAGCGGGCGGCGAGGGCGAGGGGACGGCGGCCGACGTCCCAGCGGTCCCACGGCAGGTTAACGTCGGCGCCGGCGTCAAGGAGCATCGTGAGGATGGCGATGCCGCGGCCGCGGGCGATGGCGTGATGCAGGGCGCGGCAGGCGTTCACGTCCGCGCCGCGGTCGAGGAACCAGCGCACCCCGGCCGCGTCCTCGAAGTCCAGCTTGTGCGCCACCAGGCGCTCGTAGCCGGGCCGGTAGAGGAGGTCGAGGAAGGCCGTGTCCGACTGCTCGCATGCGTGGTAGAACGCGTCCTCGTCGGGGGCGGCGCCGCGCTCGACCAGGAGCCGGGCAAGGGCCAGGTCACCGCGCTCCACGGCGTCGAACAGGGCCGTCCGCCTGCCCTCGCCGCCCCACTCGACGGTGTGGCCGCCCGGGTCGGCGCCCGCGTCCAGGAGGAGGCGGGCGCACTCGCGTACCCGGGCGCCGGGGGCGACGGCCCGCCGTAGCAGCACCAGCAGCGGCGCGAGCCCGGAGCCCGGATCGGTGGCCGCGGCGCGATCGGCTGTCAGCAGCGCCGCCAGCGCGGCGGGATCGGCCAGGACGAGCGCCCGCTCCATGCCCTCCAGGGCGGCGACGCGTACGTGCTCGACCAGCTTGGGCCAGCTGGGGAAGCCGTACTCGCGGGCGATCTCGAACTGCGCCCGGCTCAGCGGGATGCCATGGGCGCGTTTGCGATGTTTGGCCTGCTTGCGCAGGTGCTCGAGCGAAGGGCGCTGGGGAAGACCAGGCACGGCGAACCTCCGTCTGCCCGTGTCCGCGTGCGCGGGCCGAGGTCCGTCGGCAACGTACGAGATGCCGCCGGTGGGATGGTCCCTTCCCCGCGGACTGGACGCGCCCGGCAACGCAGGCCCCATCATAGCGCCGATGCGGCGTTGCAGGCCGTGGCCGAGCACTGCCGCAGGACCATGTCCACGAGGCCGGAAACGGCAGTAGTAGTGAATCGCCATGTCCTGAGCGACCACGCCGCAGGAGGTACATGCGAATCGCGCTTGGCTCTCACGCGATGCCGCATCCACGCTCCCGCAGGCCGAACAGTCTGCGACGTATACGCCGCAGGGACCTTCACCAGCGTCGTACCGGTGTACCTGGCAGCGTTGGCGAGCGCGCGTTCAAGGCCGTACCAGCTCTTGTCGAGAATGGCCCGGTTCAGCCCCGCCTTGGCCCGGACGTCCCTGCCCGGCTGTTCGATGGTGCCCGCCGCCGAGGCCGTCATGTTCTTGGGTTTCAGCTCTTCCAGCACGACAGTGCCGTAGCGGCTGGTCAATGTGTGTGAGGTCTGGGCGTTGAAGTCGATGCGCCGGTGACGGACCCGGCGCATCACTTGGCCAAGCCTGGCCACCACACGCTTACGCCGGCGTGACCCCTTGCGGGTACGGGCGAGCTGCTGCTGCAACCGGCGGTACCGTCCGGCCTCGCCAGCAGTGATGAACGCACGGTCGTAGAAGTCGCCATCGGAGGTGGTAGCCGCGATCTTCACTCCCCGGTCGATCCCCACCACAGGGCCGGGTGCGAGCCGGGGCTGGTCGTCGTCTACCAGGAACGACACATGCCAGTGGCGGCCGTCGAAGCTGACCGTTGCCGAGCGAAGCCTCCCGCCGAGTGGGCGCGACCAGCGAAAGCGGACCCAGCCCAACTTGGGCAGTTTGACGCGCCCCCACCGGCGCGCCAGCCGTTCGTCTGGATCTGCGCAGGGGACGGGAAGCGAAAGGAGGGCTTCCACCGGCGGGCAGAGCGCCAGCGCACCGTCCACGTCCCATGGGCCTTGACCGCCTGATCCAGATCCTTGAGGGACTGCTGAAGCACCTGGGAGGGTGCTTCGGTCAGCCACGGGAAGTCCGTCTTCGCATCGGCGAGTTCCCGGCACTGCTCTGCGTACCCGATGAACGCGCCCCGCCGCCGGTAGGCACGGCGCTGCTCCAACGCGGTGTTCCAGACCGACCGGCAGACGTCGGCGATCCGATGGGCGAACTCGTCCTGCTCGGGGGTGAACGCCAGGCGGTAGCGGCGTCCCGTCAGCATGCCCAGCCCAGCCCCGCTCCTCATTGCGATCACGGATTGTGATTACTCGAACACATCAGCAGCGGTCCCAGCCCCGAGGAGCTGAATATCGGTGTTGAAGGTCATGCGGCGCCTACCACGTGATCGGGGTGTGGGCGTTCTGCAGCGACTCGCCGACACCTTCAGGCGGGGCCGCCCACAGAACCGCGTTGGCCAGCACGCGCCGGACGCCGGGGTGGTGGTAGATCGGATATTCCTGGTCACCGGGGCTGAAGTAGAAGATCCGGCCCAGGCCCCTGCGGAAGCAGCAGCCGCTGCGGAACACCTCGCCGCCGCTGAAGTTGCTGATGAACACCAGCTCGTCGGGCTCCGGGATGCCGAACGGCTCACCGTACGTCTCCTGCTGCTCGATGACCAGAGGGCGGGGTACGCCGCGCGCGATGGGGTGGCCGGGGGCGACCGTCCAGACCAGCTCGCGCTCACCCGCGTCGCGCCAGGTGATCGTGCAGGTGGTGCCCATCAGCGCACGGAAGATCTTGGAGTAGTGACCGGAGTGCAGCACCAGCAGGCCCATCCCGCCCAGTACGCGCCGCCGCACGCGCTCCACGATCTTGTCGTTCACCTCCTCGTGCGCCATGTGGCCCCACCAGGTCAGCACGTCGGTGCCGGCCAGGACCTCGTCGGTCAGGCCGTGTTCGGGGTCGTCGAGCACGGCCGTGCGCACGCGCACCTGGTCGCCCAGCAGCTCGGTCAGCCCCTGCGCGATGGCGCCGTGGATGCCGTCGGGATAGATGCGGCGTACCGCCTCCTCGCGCGGCTCGTGGTAGTACTCGCTCCAGACAGTGACGTTGACCGCCATGGTTTCCTTCCTGGCACGTACGGGCGCGTGATCAGCGTACGTCGCCGTCCGCCGTCTCCAACAGCACCCGCACGTCCCACGGGTCGAGTCGCGCCTCTGCCCCCGCTTCGAGCGCGGAACCACCGAGCACGTCCCTGACCTGCACGGATGCGGGCTCCCACGCCCAGTTGTGCAGGAAGCGCCCCCGCGCCCCGCTGAGAGATCCCTAGAACGTCACCTTCCGCAGGTAGCGGTATCCGACCTCCGCCGTCTGGCGGGGAGTCACGTCAGGCGTGTCGTTCTCCACGATGTACTCCTTCACGCGGTGCCTGTCGAAGATCCGCCGGAAGTCGATGGTCCCGGTGCCGAGGTCGGCCATGTCGCCGTCCAGGTGGCGATCCTTGACGTGGAACTGCAGCACGCGCTGCGGCGCCTTGCGGATGACGTCGAGCGTGAAGCCGACCGGGTCGGCCGCGCCTCGCCCGATGCCGCCGGTGACCGCCCAGTAGATGTCGATCTCCAGGTGGACCAGGCGCGGATCGAGTTCGGAGGTGAGCACGTCCCAGGGGGTCCGGCCCCCTCCGAGGTCGGTGGTGAACTCGTGGGCGTGGTTGTGGTAGCCGTAGCGCAGCCCGGCCGAGCGGGCGGCCTCCGCCTCGACGTTCATGCGCTCGGCCCACGCCTTCCACTCGTCCTCGCTGGTGGAGTTCAGGTAGGGGACGACGATGAAGGACTGGCCCAGGGTGAGCGCATTGTTGATCTTCGTGTCCAGTGCGGCCTGGTCGGTGGTGAGTCCGTCGTGGCTGGAGGTGGAGCGGATGCCGAGCCCGTCGAGGAACGCGCGGAGCTGCTGGGCCGTACGGCCGAAGTAGCCGAGCGCGAGCTCGACCTTCGGGTAGCCGATCTCGGCCAGGTAGGCGAGCGTGGTGTCGTAGTTCTTGGCGAGGTCGTCGCGTACCGTCCAGAGCTGGATGCTGATCTGGCCGGGAGGGATGCGGTCCCTGCCGTGGTTGAGCGGTGTGGCCGCGGCGGCGGGGGAGGCGGCGGCGACGGCGACGGCGGCCGCCCCGAGTCCGAGGCCTGCGGCGAGCAGGGAGCGCCTGCTCGGGCCGTAACCGTAACACATGGTGATCTCCTAACGTGTGGGCTGGAGCACGACCTGGTCGCTGCTGGTCAGCGGGGGCAGGTCGCCGGTGCCGGGGTCGGTGTAGGTCGCGACGAAGACGCCGGTGAGGTGGTCGGTGTCCGGATCGTGCCCGCTCGGCACGGTGGTCTGGATGGAGCCTGAGCAGCCGCCGTCCCAGAGGCTTGCGCGGCGGCGGCCGGGAGGAGCATCGCCGCAGCAGTGATGGCCGCGAGTGCTGTTCGCGCCTTCATGCCTCTCCCTTCGGTCTGCTCGGGGGGGGTAAGAGAGGGCAAAGCAACGTGAATGTAACCCGGCTTACGCCGACAGGGGAGGGCCTAATCGC
This sequence comes from Nonomuraea sp. NPDC049784, assembly GCF_040659615.1. Classification (NCBI taxonomy): domain Bacteria; kingdom Bacillati; phylum Actinomycetota; class Actinomycetes; order Streptosporangiales; family Streptosporangiaceae; genus Nonomuraea; species Nonomuraea sp. NPDC049784. The sequence goes on along the minus strand of NZ_JBFAMX010000106.1, from coordinate 21,862 downwards.
GGGCGAACGCGCATCTTTCGCTTCTAATCGGACTAAGTGCTCGAGTCGCCTCGAAACTGATTGGCGTAGGGCGTTGACGTCGTGTTACGGTGCAATTAACGTCCTGAGTTAAATATTTGGCTCCATGGACGGACACACCCCGCATGAGTGATCTCAGCAGACGAGGATTCCTCCAGGTCGGCGCGGCCGCTGCCACCCTCGCCCTGGCCGGCTGCGCTGGGGGCGGAAGCTCGGGTGCCAGCCTCCAGTTCGCGTGGTGGGGCAGCACGACACGCCACACCGCGACGCAGAAGGCCATCGACGCTTTCAAGAAGAAGAAGCCCGGCGTCCAGGTCAAGACCCAGTTCTCCGGCTGGGAGGGCTACTGGGAGAAGCTGGCCACTCAGACCGCGGGCGGCAACGCCCCCGACGTGATCCAGATGGACTACTCCTACCTCGGTGAGTACGCCAGGCGCGGCAGCCTGCTGGACCTGGGCCCGTACGTCGGCAAGGGCCTGGACCTGTCCGGCTTCGATCCCGACGTGGTGGACGCCGGCAAGATCGACGGCAAGCAGTACGCCGTGAACTTCGGCATCAACTCCATGGCCCTCATCGTCAACAAGACCCTGGCGGCCGAGCGCGGGGTGGAGATCCCCGAGACCTTCACCTGGCCTGAGTACGGCGAGCTGGCCAAGAAGCTGGCGGGCAAGGGCGTCTTCGGCACCGAGGACGGCGCCCAGGACGGCGGCGCGCTGGAGAACTGGCTGCTGGAGCGGGGCAAGATGTTCTTCACCGCCGACGGCAAGCTCGCCTACGACGAGAACGACCTGAAGGAGTGGTTCACGTTCTGGGACGGCCTGCGTAAGTCGGGCGCGGCCACACCGCCGGACGTACAGGCCACCGCGCTGGGCGACGTGCAGAACAGCCTGGTCGCCACCCGCAAGGCGGTCATGGACTTCGCCTGGTCGAACCAGCTCACCGCCTACATGTCACTCACCAAGGACGAGATCGGCATCCACGCCTTCCCGACGGGCGACAAGCCCGGCCAGTACTACAAGCCATCCATGCTGCTGACCGTCAGCTCCGGGAGCAAGGCCAAGGACGACGCGGTCGCCCTGGTCAACGCGCTCGTCGCGGACGCGGACGTGGCCGGCCCGCTCGGATCCGAGCGTGGCATCCCGCCCGCGAAACCGATCCGCGCCGCGCTGCGGCCCCAGGCGTCGCCGTCCGAGCAGCTGGTGTACGGCTACATCGACGCCATCAAGGACAAGATCGGCCCGCTCCCTCCACCGCAGCCACTCGGCGCCGGTGAGCTGCACAACAAGGTGCTCACCAACATCAACCAGCAGATCGGCTTCGGCAAGCTCACGATCGATCAGGGGGTGTCCCGATTCTTCGAAGAAGCCCGACGCCTGCTCAAGTAGAGGGACGTTCGGCCTACCTGCTTCTGCTGCCGTGGTTCGCAGGTCTGCTCCTGCTGACCGGCGGGCCGATCCTGGCCTCGCTGGCGCTGTCGTTCACCGACTTCGACCTGCTCACCGCGCCGTCCTTCGTGGGCCTGGACAACTACGCCAGGATGCTCACCGACGACCCGCACTTCGTCAACGCCGTACGGGTCACGCTGATCTACGTCGTCTTCTCCGTGCCGTTGTCCGGCGCGTTCGCGTTACTGGTCGCGGTGCTGCTGAACAGGCCCATGCGCGGCGTCGGCCTGTACCGCGCCGCCTACTACCTGCCGTCGCTGCTGGGCGGCAGCGTCGCGGTGGCGATCCTCTGGCGGCAGATCTTCGGGGCGGACGGCCTGATCAACGACGCCTTGCGATATTTCGGGATCGTGGGGCCGAGCTGGATCTCCACGCCCCAGTACGCGATCTACACGCTGATCGTGCTGCACGTCTGGCAGTTCGGCTCGCCCATGCTGATCTTCCTGGCCGGCTTGAAGCAGATCCCCGCCGAGCTCTACGACGCCGCCGCGGTGGACGGCGCCGGGCGGGTGCGCGCGTTCTTCCGCATCACGCTGCCCATGCTCAGCCCGATCATCTTCTTCAACCTGGTGCTGCAGACGGTGAACGCCTTCAAGGCGTTCACCCCCGCGTTCATCATCAGCGGCGGCACCGGGGGACCGGCGGACTCCACGCTGTTCTACACGCTGTTCATCTACCAGGAGGGTTTCGGGAACTTCCGGATGGGTTACGCCTCCGCGCTGGCCTGGGTGCTCCTCCTGGTGACCGCGGCCTTCACCGCGCTGGCCTTCCGTTCTGCGAGGTACTGGGTGCATTATGCCGACTAGGCGTCGTCGCTGGGCTGTCCACCTGCTGGTCGTGGTGGGCGCGCTCGTCATGCTCTATCCGCTGTTCTGGCTGATCAGCTCCTCGTTCAAGCCCAACGACGAGATCTTCACCGATCCCGGGCTGGTGCCCAAGACCGTGGTCCCGGACAACTACGCCACCGGGTGGGGCGCGCTGGGAGTGCCCTTCAGCGGGTTCTTCGCGAACTCGTTCATCATCGCCGCGGCGGCCGTGGCCGGGAACGTGATGTCGTGCTCGATGGCGGCCTACGCCTTCGCCCGGCTGAGCTTCCGGTTCAGGAGGCTCTGGTTCGCGATCATGCTGATGTCGATCATGCTGCCGATCCACGTGCTGATCGTGCCGCAGTACACGCTGTTCAAGTACCTCGGCTGGGTGGACACGTTCCTGCCGCTGATCGTGCCGAAGTTCCTGGCCGTGGACGGGTTCTTCATCTTCCTGATGGTGCAGTTCATCCGGTCGCTGCCGCGGGAGCTGGACGACGCGGCCCGCATCGACGGGTGCGGGCCCATCCTCGTGTACTGGCGGATCATCCTGCCGCTGTCGCGGCCCGCGCTGATCACGACCGCCATCTTCACCTTCATCTGGACGTGGGACGACTTCTTCAGCCAGCTCGTCTATCTGAGCGATGTGTCCACCTACACGGTGCCCCTCGCGCTCCGGGCGTTCCTCGACTCCAGCGGCGGCTCCAGCTGGGGCCCGATGCTCGCGATGGCGGTGCTGTCGCTGATCCCGATCCTGGGCTTCTTCCTGATCTTCCAGCGTCGCATCACCGAGGGCATCTCGACCACTGGCCTCAAGGGCTGAGGACCCGGCGGCCCTCCGTGAACTCCGGTGCCCCGCGCCGACGGGAAGACGATCCCGGCTTGCGGCGAAGGGCGGATGATCATTGACCACCATCCGGAAGGGGAGCCCCGAGTTACCAGGTCACCGGCAACTGGCGCACGCCGTAAATGGTCATGTCCGAGCGCATCGGCACCGCCTCCGACGGGTCGGCCAGCCGCAGGTCCGGGAACCGGTCGAACAGGGCCCGGAACGCCACGCGCATCTCGGTCCTGGCCAGCTGATGCCCCAGGCACTGGTGGATGCCGTGGCCGAAGGCGAGGTGCCCGGTGGGGGCGGGCTTGGTGACGTCGAGGGTCTCCGGGTCGGGGAAGCGTTCCGGGTCACGGTTGGCGGCGGGGATCGACAGCGTCACCACGTCCCCCTTCCTGATGGTCTGTCCCTCGATCTCGACGTCCTCCAGCGCTGCCCGGAGCGGTCCGAGGTGGGCGACGGACAGGTAGCGCAGGAGCTCCTCCACGGCGTCATCCCACCGTGCCGGGTCCTCACGGAGCGCGGCCAGCTGGCCGGGGTTCTCCAGCAGCACGTACGTGCCGAGGCCGAGCATGCTCGCCGTGGTCTCGTGCCCGGCGACCAGGAGCAGCAGCCCGGCGCCCGCCACCTCCTCCAGGGCCAGGCCGCCGCCGGTGACCAGGCCGCTGAGCAGGTCGTCCGCCGGTTGCGCCTGCTTGCCGGCGGCCAACTCGTACAGGTGGCCGAACAGGGAGGCCGTGGCCGTCGCGACCTCCTCCTTGGTCGATCCGACGCGCAGGGCCGTGGCGGAGTCGTGCTGGAAGCGCTCGCGGTCCGCGTACGGCACGCCCAGCAGCTCGCAGATCACGAGGGACGGCACCGGCAGGGCGAACTCCCGCACCAGGTCAGCGGGCGCGCCGCCGCGTTCCATGGTGTCCAGGACCTCGCTGGTGATCCGTCCGATCTCGGGCTCCAGCGCCTTCAGCCTGCGTACCGTGAACTGGGCGGCCAGCCGGCGGCGGAAGCGGGTGTGGTCGGGCGGATCCATCTGCATGAAGAAGCCGGGCGGCTGGACGAAGTTCTCCGGATCCAGCCCTTCCCACGCGATCGGCCAGCGCAGCCTCTCCAGCTCGCTGCTGAACCGCGGGTCGGCCAGCACCGCCCGCGCCGCCTGGTAACCGGTCACCAGCCAGCCCCGATGGCCGCCCGGATAACTCATGGGCCGGACGGGGGCCTCTTCGCGCCAACGGCGCAGAGCCTCCGGCGGGTCGAACGGCGACGGGCGCTCCGTCGGAAAGGTCACCTCAGTCACGATGTCCTCCTGGGGTTCCTCTACGGCTATAGAGGGTCTCTACATTAGTAGAGTAGCGACGGTATGCGCCGGTGCCGTGGGCGGGGTTTCGGAAGGCTCAGCCCTGGCCTGCGGCGGCCAGCAGGGTGCGGATCTTGGGACGCAGGTCAGGGGCCTCGGCGGGGCGGTCACCCGGGCGGAGGAGGCTGTCGAGGACCAGGCCGTCGACGTATGCGATGAGATCCCCCGCCCACAGGTCAGCGTCGGGCACGCCCGAGGCGTCCAGCAGGCGGGTCACCATGTCACGCAGGCGGGCGCGGCCGGCCAGGAGCGCCTGGCGCAGCTCCGGGCGGCGCGTGGCCTCCAGGGACAGCTCGTAACGGGCGAGCTGGCGGTCGCGGCCGGTGGTGAGCCACTGCCCGACCAGCCCGGCCGCCGCTTCAACCAGATCGTCTAGGTTGGTCAGGGACGACTCCAGCTCGGCGAGTTCGGCGGCGGTGTGGTCGGCCAGCCGTTCGGCCGTTGCGCACACAAGTGCCTGGCGGGTCCTGAAGTAGTACGAGGTCGAGCCTTCCGGCAGGTCGGCCGCCCGATCGACGGCGCGGTGAGTCAGGCCGCGCATGCCCTCCGCCGCGATCAGCCGGATCGCCACGTCGGCGATTTCCTGTCTTCTGGACATCCGCCGAGTTTAGAGCCTGCCGGTGCAGGACCTCGGGCGCGGGCGGCCGCATCGTCTCGCGTGGCAACGGCCCTGAGGGAGTCACCTGGGCGAGGTGGCGTGATCGGTGGTCAAATGGGGACGGCCACTGTCTCGTCTTCGGGTTGGCGCAAGGGCTTCGAGGTCGAAGGCGCCGACATGGCCGCCGGGTTCCTCACCGGGCACGGCTATGGCTTGCGCGAGACGGACCCGGTCTGGGAGGCGATAGCGCTGCACACCTCGCCCGGCATCGCCGAACGTCGAGGCGTGCTGGCCTACCTCACCCGCAGCGGTGTGGGTGCCGGCTTCGGAATCGGGGTCGATTTCGTGACCGATGCGCAGGGTGAGGCCATCCACATGCGCTACCCGAGATTGAACATGGTCACCGCCCTGGTCGACGACATCGTCCGGCAGGCCGCACACGCCCCGCAAGCCGCTGTCAGCTACACCGTCGCCGGTGAACTCACCCGAGAACGAGGGGGACGCGGCGCCCCGACGACTCTGGAACTCGCGGCGACCACCTCACGCTGGGGAGCGTGAACAGGTGTTCTGAACCTCCACGAGGAGGCCGGGGGAATGCACATCGGTCGGCCCGCGATCACGATGACAGAGGTGATGGGCGCGTCGACGCTGGATCGCCGGAGCCGGGCTGGGTGAGGGCGGTGAGGGTCGTCTGGGCGAGGGTGTGGCCAATCCGGCGGGGAGACCAGCCGAGAGTGGTGGACAGGTCGACGATGACGCGTTCGTCGAAGATGGTGACCCACAGGAGCACGGCATACTCGACGTTCTGCACGGGGATCACGTTCCCGGTGACGAGTTCCTCTATCACCGGTGTGAGCGCGCCGTACAGGGCGGAGGTCGGCGGGTCCCCGCGGCGCACGCGTTCGAGGAAGCCCTCGGCGCTGCGGATGTGGGTGGCAGCACGGCCCCAGCTCGCGGCGAGATCGCTCCAGTGGGCGCACACAGCCTCGAAACGCTGCCTGCCGTGGGCCTGTACCGAGATGTTCTCAAGGTCACTGACCAGCTCGCCTATGAGGCGGTAGTAGAACTCCCGATGAACGTCGTGGACATCGGCGAAGTGCCGGTACACGGTCGCGGTCGCGACACCTGAGGCGCGCGCCAGGTCGGGCAGCGTGAACGCGGTGCCGCGGGCAGCTAGGAGCCGACCCGTGGCGTCCAGCAGGCGATCACGGGTCTGCGCGGTGTCCCTGCGCATCGGCCGCCGCGTGGTCTTCCCTTCCAGCATCGGCATCATCTTCCCACGTCGCCGCCTCGGTTGAGTGGGCACGTCCGGTCTGCTGGTGGTAAATATGAGAAGATATTCTCATCTCTGAAAGGGTGGATATGGACGGCAAGAGGGTGGCGGTTGTCGGGGGCGGGGCGATTGGCGGCTTCCTGAGTGCCCGGCTCGCCGAGGCGGGACATGCGGTGACGGTGTGCGTACGTCATCACCCCGGGAGCCTTGTCCTGGAGAGCGGCGGCGTCGAGTGCGCGGTGCCGGTCACGTTCGCTGCTTCACCGGGCGAGACCGTGCCTGCCGACTGGGTGATCGTGACGGTCAAGGCCCACCACGACCCGTCGGCGTGGCTCGACAAGCTCGTCGCGGATCGTACGAGGGTCGTGGTGGTGCAGAACGGCATCGCACACGCCGGTCAAGGGCAAGGATTTGTGCCGGCGCTGGCTTACATCTCGGTCGAGCGCTTATCCCCAGGCCATCTCATGCACCGGATGGGCAACCGGCTGGTGGTGGCCGCAGGGGACGCTGCCCGGGACCTCGACGCCCTGTTCGCCGGTACGGTCGAGGTCCACGCCGAGGAGGACTTCCTGACAGCAGCCTGGCGCAAGCTCCTCACTAATGTCGCCGCCAACCCCATCACCGCCCTGACCCAGCGGCGTATGGACGTCCTCGCCTCGCCCGGCGTTCGCGACGTGTTCCGCACACTCGTCACGGAGGCGGTCGGCGTCGCCATCGCGGACGGCGCCCGCCTGTCCGAACAGGACGTCGAGGCCACGATGGACTTCTACGCCCGGTTCAGTGGCGAGGACGGCACATCCATGCTGGGCGACCGGCTCGCGGGCAGGCCCCTGGAGTACGAGGCCATCACCGGGGCGGTGGTAGAGCGTGCACATCGGTACGGTGTCCCCGCGCCGATCAACGAAACCCTGCTCGCCCTACTGCGCGCCCTGTGACAGCAATCAGATGATCTTAAGAAGTCCGGCAAACAGCGCAGGCCACTCCAGCCGGCCACCCCGACGAGGTGAACACCTGTCCAATCTCAGCACCGCCCCTGCAGATCTGGGCCGAGGCGACCGTAGAGGCAGGCAGAGAGGAAACCAGGGTGACCCGAGAAGGGACGACGAAAGCGACAACCGTTTCACGTGGACGGCCGATCTTAAGAGTGCGGGCGGCTCCGGGTGGCGGATGCGCGGCGCTGTCCTCCTCGTGGTCAGCGGGGCATTCGCGGACGGGGCAGTGCAGGTTCGGCCACGTCCAGGGTGAGATGGACGATGTTGGGATTGTGCCGCGAACCGAGCATTCCGAGGCTTGTCACGAGGAGTCCGTCGTCGATGACGGCGATCGCGCTGGGGCCGTCGAGGCCGTCAGCCTCGGTGGCAAGGACGGTCATTTCGCCGCCCGGCGTAATGCGCAGAACGGTGTCGCGCGGGTGAACGGCGAGATACAGCGTGCCCGAGGTGTCGAAGGCGAAGTCGTCGGCGGGTATGCCGGTGTACACCTGCGTCACCTCGCCTGGGCGTCCCTGGTCGGTGCCGATACGCAGGACGGTGCCCTGGGCCGAGTTGGTCGCCCACAGAGCGCCGTCCCAGACCTTGAGCCCGTTCACGCCCGTGGACGACACAGCGTCGTCCGGCGACATCGGTGCCAGGCGCTCATCGACGAGCCAGAGCCTCAGCGTGTCATCGTCGGGGGGACAGCAGAGGATTTCGCCGTTGACGGAGTCCGCCGCGAACAGAGTGCCGTCATCGGCGAAGGTGATGCCGTTGAGCCCCGCCCGGGTTTCCGCGGCGGCGAATCGAATCCAGCGATGGGGAGCCTCACGCCGCCAGATTCCCGCCACGGTGTCAGTCGGGCTGCGCACCGCGGCGTAAAGGCGGTTGTCGGCGTCCGAGGCGAGCCCGACCACGATCGCGTCGTCTTGCTCCGGGACCACCCGTTCCGGCTCACCGCTGGACAACCACACGGTGCCCGCCAGCAGCAGCGTCGTGCATATCGTGCCGTCCGCGAGGATCACGATGTTCTCCGGCATCTCTCCGGCGCTGTGATCAAAGGTCTTGAGGATCATGGAATTCACCATCCAAGGATCTAACGATCAAATTTCTGGAATGTCCAGGCGCACCCGTCAGTCACCGCAGATCTCGGCTCGAGTGGTCGGCCGTGCGGCTGGTCTTGCAAGGGAGCCCCGGACGGGGTTGCATCACTCTTTGGTCAGGCCGCCTGGGTTGAACCACGTATGACGAGTTCGGTGGCGAGTTCCATGTGGCGGGATACGAGTTCCTCCCCGTCGGCCAGGCGTAGTGCGATGCGCAGGGCGACGGCGCCCGGCTTGCTTCGCCGATTATGGGCAGCGGCCGAAGACCGCCTACGAGCACGCCTGGCAGATCCGGGATCTGTGCCACCCATCAGATGGTCATGAGGGCCGTGCGTCGGCGTGTGCTTACGCTTGGGACTTGAGGTCGAAGACCGCCTTGCCCGCCACGCGCCGGCCGCGCAGCGCGTCGGCTGCCTCGGCGAAGCGTTCCCAGGAGCCGCGCCAGCCGATCTCGGGCACGAGGGCGCCTTCAGCCGCGAGCCGTACCAACTCGGCGAGGTCGGTGGCGGCTCCGAACTCGTTGACATAGGACGTCAGCGTCTTGGACGGGCCGACCGTCGCATAGGGAGGGAAGACAGCCGGCTCTGCCGACGTCCACCCGACGGACTGAAGGCTGCCGCCGGGAGCAAGGAACTCCCAGGCCGTAACCAGATGGGGTCCGCCGACGGTCTCCACGACGACGTCGACGGGCTCCTTGATGTCGTCCAGCCCCACGACCACCTCATCGGCGCCCGCGTCGGCGAGGCCGTCGCCTCTCTCGGGGGAGCCGACCGAGGCGATGACGTACGCCCCGGCCAGGGCGGCGAGTTTCACGGCATACCGTCCCACACCACCGGAGGCACCGGTCACCAGCACGCGCTTGTCGGGTGCGACCGCAGCAGCCCGCAGCGATCGGAGCGCGGCCAGGCCCGCCGTCGGCAGTGCCGCCGCCTCGGCCAGCCCAACACCGTCCGGAACTTCGGCTACCGCCGACACATCGACGGCCACCCGCTCCGCGAACGCACCTTCAGCAAAGAGGACGACACGGGTGCCGGCGGCGGGGCCAGAGCCGTCCGCCGCCCCCTGCACGACGATCCCGGCCGCGTCGAGACCCAGTGGCGCCCCGACCGGAACGCGTCCAGAGCGTGCATTGTTGAGGTCCGCGTAGTTGAGCGAGGCATGCAGCACTTCGATGAGCACCTGTCCAGGGCCGGCGACGGGGCTGGCGATCTCCCCGAAGCCAATGCCTGTAGGGGCGGACGGGTCGACGATGAGGGCGCGCGTAGACATTGACATCTCCTATCGGTGTAGGCCGCTTCGAGGTGGGACTCTAGTAGATAGTTTTGTAAAAGACTATCTCTATATCCACAATTTTGCCCTGGAGGCTGGAGGCCATGCGGTCTGCGTGCCAGAAGGACGGCCGCCTCCGACGCGGTCCAGGCTCGGCGCGCCGATGCCGATCAAGGACAGCAATCCTGCCAGCCGCTCGGAGTCGCCGTCCTGGAGGAGTCCCCGTCACAGCCGTACCGCGAGCAGGAGGCGGGCGTTCGGCCGAGCTCCACTCGCCGGAGGAAATGCCGAACGCTCTGGTTAAGCCACACCTCCAGTGGCCCGGATGTTCTGGCCAGTGACCCAGCGGCTGTCCGGGCTCGCGAGGAACGCGACGACGTCGGCCACATCAGACGGCTGCCCGAGCCGGCCGAGAGGGGTCATCGCGACGACCATCTGCAGGTTCTCCGCGGAGTTGGTACCTCGCAGCAGATCAGTGTCCGTCGCGCCCGGGGACACCGTGTTCACAGTGATGCCTCGCGTCCCGAGCTCCCGGGCCGCTGCGGCGGTCAACTGCTCCAGCGCGCCCTTGCTGACGATGTAGGGGGCGATACCTGGCGCGGGACGAACGGTATTGATGGTGGAAATATTGACGATGCGCCCGCCGTCGCGCATATGTCTGGCGGCATGCCGGATGGTAATGAACGCCGACTTGACGTTGACAGCCATGACGCGGTCGAAAAGCTCTTCCTCGGTCGTGGCGATGGGCGCCGGGGTGAAGGCCATCGCGGCGTTGTTCACCAGAATGTCCAGCCCTCCGAGGTCCTCCTCGGCGATCTCCATCAACCGCTCCGCGGCACCCGGCTCGGCCAGATTCACGTGAACGCCGCGGGCGCTGCCGCCCGCCTCTTCGACCGCACGCACGACCTCGGCAGCGGCATCGCCGTTCTGCGCGTAGTTGAATACGACCGCCGCGCCTTCGCGTGCCAGACGCTCCACAATCGCACGGCCGATGCCCCGTGACCCTCCGGTGACGACGGCGGTCTTGTCCTTCAGCACTGCCATTGCATCCTCCACGATCGTTAGCACCTCATCGAATAGCCAACCTACGTACTGACAACGATCAACGGCCGTACTTATGCAGTCGGCGAACGCCCGGCCAGCTGAGCAGGCACTCATCCTGCCCTGGTCCTCGGGCTCGACCGCCGCTCATGTCCACAACCACGCTCCGAGTGACCCACCACCGGCACCTACGAATGCGCGCACTTCTGTTGTCCTCGGCGCCGGATGCGTTGCCCATCACCACCATTCGGCCCATCGGCGCGAGCAGGTCCAGGCTGCTCCGTCGTGCCGGACCGCCGACCAGGTCCACCACGACGTCGAACTGACCGACCTCGGCTATCTGCTCGCGTAGGACGACCTCGTCATAGCCGAACGCCTGAGCTGTCTCGATCTTGGCCGGGCTGCCCACGGAGCCCACCACGCGGCCCGCGCCCAGCAACCGGGCGGTCTGGCCGAGCTGGCTGCCCACGCCTCCAGCCGCGGCGTGTACGAGTACGCTCTCCCCCGGTTCGATGCGGGCGGCGGCCGGCTGGCCCACGTCCACCGAATCGATCGCCGAGCACGTCGGGGCATCGGCCGAGCGCCCGACCTGGCCCGGCTTGTCGGCCTTTGTGGCAGTGCGGGCGCGTCGCCATCACGGAGAGGTGGTCGCGTTCTACGCGGTCCACCTGATGTTGGGGTTGATGCCGCCGGTCCAGTTGAAGGTGGCCATGTTGTCCCACTGGTCGCCGGTGCCGTTGATGTTGGCCGGGTCCCAGCCGTTGCCCGAGATGGCGTACCAGGTCGGTTCCCAGTAGAAGACGCCGATCGCTCCCGCGCTGCGGGCGGTGTTCTGGACCGCGGTGAAGTTGTTCGCCTGTCCGGTCCAGGTGGCCGGGTAGCCCGAGCATGGCGCCGAGCCGCCGATCACGTTCGCCTCACTGTCGGCGTCGGCCGCGGTGAACGGGTAGGCGGTCTCCGCCACGATGACCGGCTTCCCGTAGCGGGACCGCGCGTCGTTGATCACTGTGGACAGGGTGGACAGCGAGCCGTGCCACATGCAGTAGTACGACAGCGCGGTGATGTCCCATGGCACGCCCTTGGCGCGGATCCCGTCGTAGAACCAGCGCGCGTTCGCGAGGCTGTCGGCGTCCGCGGTGTGAATGATCACCTGGGTGCCGCTGTTGCACGCCTTGGTGGCGTTGTAACCGGCCTTCAGCAGCAGGCTCAGGTTGGTGAAGTCGTTGTTGATGACCTTGCCGTCGTTCCACAGCATCCCGACGTTGATCTCGTTGCCGATCTGCACGCTGTCCGGTGTGGTGCCCTGCGCCTTCAGGCTGTTGCAGACGTCGTAGGTGTAGTTGTAGACGTCGGTCTGGAGCTGGCTGATGCCGTGACTCGCCCACGCCGCCGGCTTGTACTGCTTGCCCGGGTCGGTCCAGGTGTCCGAATAGTGGAAGTCGATCATCAGGCCGAGGCCCTTTGCCTTGACCGTCTTGGCGTAGGCCAGGACCTTGGCCTTGTTGTTGTAGCCGCTTGCCGGGTTGTTCCAGATGCGCAGCCGGACGTAGTTGACTCCGACGCCCTTGAGGATGTCGAGCGGGTCGGCGGCTGTGCCCGCGGCGTCGTAGTACTTGGCTCCGAGGTCCAGGCTCCGCTGGAGCGAGGAGACATCGGCGCCGCGCATGGTCAGCGTCGCGGCGGTCGCGGGCGCGGGACTCAACGGTACGACCGCGAGCAGCGTCGCGAGTGTCAGCAGGAGCGTGACTCGGATCCTTCGTAAGCCGTGGACGGCCATCCCGATCTCCTTAACTTGTGTGAACGCTCACACACAGAAGAGGTGGCTATATGTCTGAAGAATGCACTTATAGGGGACAGAGTCGGCCTTCTCTGCACTGTGAACGTTCACAGAATCCTTGAGCATGAGGATAAAGAAGAATCCGGCACCGGGGAAGAGAGTGTTTCGCCCTTGTTTCGCGCGGGTTCCTGGCCACTGTGGGACGTGTGACCTAGTTGTTCCTGTTTCGTGACAAATGACCAGAATGATTCGATAGTTTCTTTTCCCTTCTCTCTCTGCATGCACACTGTTCACTCGTACGCTCCAAAGTGTCCGGCCGAGAGCACGCCGCCTTATCGGCTGCTTATGCGCGACATAGAAAGGACTGCACCTGATGCAGCCAATGGCAGCACGGAAGCTACTGGGTGGCTTACGGAGCCGAGGACGTCTCGCCGCGGTCGCCGCGGCCGCGGCGTTGCTGGCCGGCAGCCTCGTAACCGCGGCGCACGCCGACCCGGGACAGGCGGAACAGGATCGGGGACGGCCCAGCCCGACGCCGACCAGCTCCCAGAGCCCGCCGACGCTCACCCCCGCCGGCGGTTCGTACCTCGAGGGCACGGTGAAGGTCGCGGCGGTCCCGACCGCGGCCGGTGACAGCGTCACGAAACTCGCCATCGATGACACCGCACTCAACCCAACCCGGACGGTGGGCGTCTCCAAGCTCAGCTTCGACGTCGGCTCGAACTCGACGGAGGCGCAGTACCACAGCTACGTGCTCGTCAACGGCGGGTACCGCAGTGAGATCGGCAACTTCGTCAACGAGCGGGCGACGATCGAGATCCCGAACGAGCACCTCGTCAAGGGAGAGAACACCGTCGAGATCGTCGTCGGCACGATCCAGTCCTCATGCGGCCTCAACTACGACGACTTCGTGCTGTCCGACGTGGGCCTTGAACTGCTCGGGGAGGTCGCGGACGGCGAGGACAACCCTTACACCTTCTCCTTCGGCGACGGCAGCTGCGGCACGAACACCACGCTGCTGACGCGCGCCACGCTCAAGTTCTTCGTCCAGGGCGACCCGCAGGGCACCACGGGCCTCACCGCGGACGTGGACACCACCACGCTGGCCAACGGCGAGCACGCCATCACCGCCACGACCGCGGCCGGCGTGACCGTCAAGAACACCGTGACCGTGAACAACGCTCCGGCCGGGGCGCCGAAGCTGCTGCCCACGGACGGCACGCTCGTGGCAGGCACCAAGCCGGTCTTCGCGACGGTCCCGGCCACGGGCGAGGGCGGCGTCAAGTCCCTCACCGTCGACGGCGCCGAACCCGCCACGAAGGCCACACTCGGCAACGGCGCCGCGAAGTTCGCCTTCGACGTGGGCGCGGACTCGATCGACGACAAGTTCGACAACTTCCTGCTGGTCAACGGCAAGCGCATCGACCTGGGCGGCTCCTGGGCGAACCAGCGGGCGACCGTCGCGATCCCGGCCCGGTTCCTGGCGCCCGGCGCCAACACGATCAAGGTCGTCACCGGTGACTACAAGGAGTCCTGCGGCAACGGCCGCGACGACTTCACGATCGCGAACCTCGATCTCGCCCTGGACGGCGCCACCGTGACCGGCCAGGACATCAAGTCGTCGTACGAGATGGGCGACGGCACCTGCGGCAGCAGCCAGACCCTGCTCCGCGAGGTCGAGCTGCGCTACACGATCGACGCCCCGGCGGTGCACATCGTCGAAACGCTCGGCTCGGGCAACGCGACCCTCAGCTTCAACGTGGGCAGCAACTCGATCGAGGCGCGCTACCAGAACTTCGTGCTCGTCAACGGCCAGAAGGTCGTGCTCGACGGCGACTTCGTGAGCAAGCGCGTCGACCTCACGATCCCGGACGAGTTCCTGGTGCCCGGCTGGAACACGATCGACTTCGTGGCCGGCACCTTCCCGACGTCGTGCGGCAACAACCGCGACGACTTCGCGATCTCGAACATCGTCCTCACCCCGGCGCGGGGCACGGCATCCGGCCAGATGCTCAAGTCCTCGTACGGCATGGGCGACGGCAACTGCGGCGACAACGTGAACCCGCTCACCGAGATCGACCTCGAATTCCTCGTCGACGCTCCGGCCCGAGGCCTGCGCGCGGACCTCGACACCACGGCCATCAAGGATGGCAAGCACACCATCGCCGCGACGTCGGCCGCGGGCGAGGTCGCCACCCGCGTCCTGATCACCGACAACTCGGCGCCGAAGGTCGCCAAGAGCGTCCCGGCCGCGGACGTGAAGATCACCGCGTCGGTCGTGTTGGACGTCAAGCTCGAGGACGCCTCCGGCGTCGTGTCCGGTCCGGACGTCAAACTCGACGGCAACCCGATCGAGCTGGGCGCCCAGGTGGGCCCCGGCCTGCACGCCGGTAAGCACACCCTCGCCGTGACCGGCGCCGACGGGCTCGGCAACACCGCGACCCGCGAGATCGTGTTCGAATCCGCCGGCATCCCGGACGTGCCCGCCGAGCTGACCCCGCCGCTCGGGGCGGCGGACGTGTCGGATCCCGTCAAGCTCTCGGCGAAGGTGGCCGAGCCCGACGGCGGCCAGGTCACGGCCACGTTCTCCCAGGCCGAGATCCTCGCCCCGAACCAGGTCTTCCAAGGCACGGCCCAGTCAGTCCCGACGACCCTGCAGGTTCCGGGCGAGAAGCGCGTCAAGGCCGAAGGGCTCGAGCCCGCCGACGGCAAGACGCTCGACGCGCCCGGTGGCCAGGATGTCGTCTACCAGCGGTACGACGTCCAGGTCGAGGGTCACGTGGACTCCCCGGTCCTGCGCTGGGAGGGCGTCATCGACCCCGAGCGCCTGGCGTCGCTGCGGGTGTGGAACACGAAGACCAAGGCGTGGGACATCTTGACGAGCGCCCGCGGCGTCGCCGGGGGCAAGACCGCCCTCACGGCCGTCGTCGACCGGGGCTACGTCGACAAGCAGCAGGTCCACGTCATGGTGACGGGTGAGGACCCGTTCGCCGACGACATCGAGCCCGGCGACCCGAACGGCTTCGCCGACCCCGCCACCTACGACTTCTCGATCGTCCACTACACCGACACGCAGTACCTCTCCGAGGGCGCGGTGGAGCAGGAGACCCCCGAGGAGCGCGGGGTGTGGGAGTCCGGCTACTCCAAGGTCATGGACTGGATAAAGGAGAACAAGGACCAGCGCAAGATCTCGTACGTCGCCCACACCGGGGACATCATCGAGAACAACATCCGCAAACCCGCGGACGAGGCCACACAGAAGCAGGTCGTCGGCGAGTTCGAGCTGTCCTCGAAGCTGCAGAAGGTGCTGGACGACGAGGGCATCCCGAACGGCGTGATCGCCGGCAACCACGACAACCAGTCGGGCACCGAGGACGGGCCGGAGGCCATCTACAACAAGTACTACGGCCCCGGCCGGTACCAGAACCTGTCACAGGGCTGGGAGCACGCCAAGTACGGCGGCCCGTGGAAGGAAGGCGACAACCAGAACCACTACGACCTGTTCTCCGCAGGTGGGCTGGACTTCGTCGTGGTCGGCCTGTCGTACGGCGTGACGAGGGAGGAGGCCGAGTGGGCCGACTCCATCTTCAAGAAGTACTCCAACCGCAACGGCATCCTGCTCTCGCACGACTACCTGGTGCCGAGCACCAACCCCGACGGGCGGGGCACCGGATTCTCCGCCCCTGACGGCTCGATGCTCTACAAGACGGTGGTCGAGAAGAACTCGAACGTCTTCCTCATCCTCGCCGGGCACGAGCACGGCGTGGGCACCAACGTGAAGCCGAAGGTCGGCCAGGTCGGCAACGGCGTGGTCGAGCTCCTGGCCGACTACCAGTTCTACACGGTGTCGGCCGACCGCCTGGGGCTCACCCAGATCGGCGGGTACAACCCGCAGGACCAGCTCCAGTTCGGCGCGAGCTTCTTCCGGCTGCTGCAGTTCAACGTCAAGCGGGCGGAGCTGAGCGTGGACACCTACTCCCCGCTGCTCAACGACTTCGGCGCCACCGAGTTCGACCCGCTGCGCCGCTATGACGGGCGCGAGGACAACATGGTGCTGCCGGTCGATCTCACCTCCCGTACGACGACCTTCCAGACCGACTCGCTGGCGCTCTACAAGCCCACGCGGATCATCGGCAAGAGCACGGTCGCGTCGGGCCAGGTCGCCTCGGTGACCTGGGACCGCCTCAAGGACGACACGGCTTATGCCTGGTTCGTCACGGCACGCTCCGCAGGTGGCGGGGTGACCGCCTCCGAGCCGAGCGTCTTCGTCACGAAGGACGAGCACGGACGCCCGGGCCAGTGGGGGCCTGACTCGCCCATGTACCGCTGGTTCAACCGCTAGCCGACCGCTGCCGCCCCGGACCGAGTCCGGGGCGGCATTCACCCTCTGATCTGGAGAAAACAGACATGCCCCGCAGGCGCTGGCTGTTCGCAGTCGTCCTCGCCGTCATGATCGGCGGCGTGCTGGCCGACCTGGTCCATCCCGCCCCGGCGGCGGCGCACGACGCCACCACGACCGCCCACGCCGAGGTGACCGGCACGGGCGCGAACGTCAGTGTCGTGCTCGACCTGGAGTACGACCTCCTCATGAAGTCGGCCTGGCTCTACGCGGAGGCCTATGAGGCGAAGGAGCGGACCGAACAGCTCCGCCAGCTCAAGCTCAACCGTGACGCCGTGACCGACTACGTGACGCGCCGCTTCGCCGTGGCATACGACGACAAGCCGTGCGCGCCCACGACGGTGGGCGACGCGGACGTGCGCCTCCGCGGCAAGACGGCCTTCGCGGTGCTGACCCTCGCCTACGCCTGCCAAGGCGGGGAAGGGGGAGCGCACGCGATCTCGAGCGCGTTGTTCCCCGACGCCGAGAGCTTCGTTCACAGCACGAAGACGATGGTCCGGTACGACCTCGACGGCGAGACGAGCTCCGCGGTCCTGGACGCCACGAACCCGACGCTGCGGGTCGGCGAGCGCCCGGCATCGCATCAGGTCTGGGAGTTCTTCCTGCTCGGTGCCGAGCACCTGGCGTTCGGCCTCGACCACATCTTTTTCCTGCTCGCCCTCCTCATCGGCGCGCGGCGCCTGCGCGACGTCGTCGTCACGGCCACCGCCTTCACGGCCGCCCACAGCATCACGTTCCTCCTGGCGGCGATGGGGGTCGTGGACGTGCCGGGACAGATCGTCGAGCCGGTCATCGCAGCGTCGATCATCGTCGTGGCGGTCGCCAACCTCCTGGGCCGCGAGGAGGACAAATTGGGCAAATGGCGGCTGCCGATCGTCTTCGCCTTCGGCCTGGTGCACGGGCTGGGCTTCGCGGGCGCGCTCGACATCAAGGAGAGCGGGTCGTGGGAGCTGCTCCTGTCGCTCCTGAGCTTCAACGTCGGCATCGAGGCGACGCAGCTCGTGATCATCGCGGTGCTCTTCCCGCTGCTCGTGCTGCTGCGCCGGACGTCCGCGGCCCGCTGGGCGGTGGCCGCGATGTCGGTCCCCATCGTGGCGGTCAGCCTGTACTGGTTCTTCGACCGCATCCCACTGCCGCTCTGACAGGTCATGCCGGCTCTGCCCGGGGCGCACGACAGAAGGACCTTGCTCGAGCGCCGGGCGTCGGCGGCCTCTCGAAACGCCGCCACCGCGGTGCCGAGCCCGAAAACGGACGTTCGGCGTCACGGCTCATGATCGCCAACACGGCCGGCATCTTGTGGTGGAAGCGGCTCGATCCCGTCAACGTCAGCTCGCGGGCGCCCGCGACGTACAGCGGCCCACCCAGAGCGCCAGCCGTTGGGCTCGTCGAACATGTCGGTCGCCGTGACCGTGGCCGCGGCACTGGCCAGAGCGACGGGGAGGAGACCGGTGGGGCCGGCACCGAGATCCCATCGGCGGCCGGTGAGCCGGCGGTGAGCGTACGGTGAGCCATCACCGCCATTGTCATTCCATCGCCGGATCCACCGAGGACCCGGCCACGGAGTGAGGAGCGGAAATGGACGTTCTGGCTGGCAAGACCGCGCTGGTGACGGGCGGATCGCGGGGAATCGGCCGGGCGGTCGCGCTGCGGCTGGCCGCGGAGGGCGCGCTCGTCGCCGTGCACTACGGCGGCAATGACGAGGCGGGCAAGGAGACCGTGGCGCGGATCGAGGAAGCGGGCGGCCGGGCGTTCACCGTGCGGGCGCGGTTCGGCGAGGCCGGTGCGGTGGACCAGCTGTTCGGGGGGCTGACCGCCGGGCTGGCGGGACGCGGGCTGGACATCCTGGTGAACAACGCGGGCATCGCCTCGGTCAACCCGATCTCGCAGGTCACCCCGGAGGAGCTGGACCGGCTGCTGGCGATCAACGTCACCACGCCGTTCTTCGTGATCCAGCGTGCGCTGCCGCTGCTGAACGAGGGCGGCCGCATCGTCAACATGGGCTCGACGGCCAGCCGGTTCGCCGTCACCACGCAGATCGGCTACACCATCAGCAAGGCGGCGCTGGAGTCGATGGCCCCGTCGCTGGCCAACGAGCTCGGCCGGCGCGGCATCACGGTGAACACGGTCGCGCCGGGTGCGGTGCGGACCGACATGACCGCCGGCTACAGCTCCGTCCCCGAGGTGGTGGCCGGGCTGGAGGCGATCACCGCGCTCGGGCGGCTCGGCGAGCCCGAGGACGTCGCCGACGTCGTCGGCTTCCTGGCGGGCCCGCAGGGGCGGTGGGTGACCGGCCAGACGATCGACGTGTCCGGCGGGACCTACCTGGGCCCGATCGCCCACGCGTGATCCTCGCCGGTGGATAATCACCGGCATGCGGTTTGCAATCCTGGGCGAGACCCGGGCGTGGCGCGACGACGGGGCGGAGGTTCCGCTGGGCGGCCCGGCCCGCCGTGCGCTGCTGGCCCTCATGCTGGTCCGTCCGGGCGAGGTCGTGTCGGCCGACCGTCTGGCCGACGAGATCGACCCGGACGGTGCGCTGTCGGCACACGCGCTGCAGTCCCAGATGTCTCGGCTGCGCACGGCGCTGGGCTCGGCTTCCCTGATCGAGCGGGCCGGGGCGGGCTACCGCATCGTGGTCGACGACGATGACGTGGACGCCTGCCGGTTCGAGCGGCTGGCCCAGGAGGGCCGGGCCGCGCTGCGCGACGGCGACGCCGAGCGGGCGGTCGCGCTGTTGCGCGAGGCGCTGGAGCTGTGGCGGGGGCCGGCCCTGGCCGGCCTGGCCGAGAGCCGGACCGCTCAGTCCGCCGCCGTACGGCTGGAGGAGCGCCGGCTCGGGGCCCTCGAGGACCGGATCGAGGGCGAGCTCCGGCTGGGCGAGCATCGCGCGGCCGTGGCGGAGCTGCGTGAGCTGGTCGGCCGCCATCCGCTCAGGGAACGGCTGGCGGGGCTGCTGATGCGGGCGCTGTTCGCCGAGGGCGGGCAGGCCGAAGCGCTCGTGGTGTTCGAGGAGACCAGGCGGCACCTGGCCGACGAGCTGGGCGCCGATCCGTCGGCCGAGCTGGTCGCGCTCCACCGGGAGCTGCTGAGCGCCGATCCGTCGCCGTCCCCCGCCGCGCCGCCCGCCCAGCTGACGTCCTTCGTCGGCCGCGCCGAGGAGGTGGCCGAGGTCGCCGATCTGCTGCGCGTGGCCCGGCTGGTCACACTGGCCGGCCCCGGCGGGGTCGGCAAGACCCGGCTGTCGGTCGAGGTGGCCGGTGTCGCCGCCGACGATGTGTGCTTCGTGGAGCTGGCGCCGTTACGTGATGGCGGCGCGCTGGCGCAGGTGCTGCTGGGCGCGCTGGGCCTGCGCGAGAACGGGCTCCAGCTGGGGGACGGCGGGCAGAAGCCGGTCGATCGCCTGATCGGGGCGCTGTCGGACCGGCTGCTCCTGCTCGTCCTGGACAACTGCGAGCACCTGGTCGAAGAGGTCGCCGCGCTGGTGGCGCGGCTGCTGGCGGCCTGCCCGCGGCTGCGTGTCCTGGTGACGAGCCGGGAGCCGCTCGGCATCATCGGGGAGAACTTCTGGCAGGTGCGGCCGCTCGACGACGAGGCGGCCGTACGGCTGTTCACCGATCGGGCCCGAGCCGTGCGGCGCGGGTTCGCGGCCGACTCCCAGATCGTACGGCGGGTCTGCGCGGCACTCGACAACCTGCCGCTGGCCATCGAGTTGGCGGCGGCCCGGCTGCGCACGCTGGACATCGACGACCTCGCGGGACGGCTCGACGACCGGCTCGCCGTCGCGGCCCGCGGCAGCCGTACGACCGATGAGCGGCATCGGACGCTGCGCTCGGTGGTCGCGTGGAGCTGGGAGCTGCTGTCCGAGCCCGAGCAGCGGGCCGCGCGGCGGTTCACGGTCTTCGCCGGGGGCGCGACGACGGAGTCCGCGGTGCGGGTGTGCGGCACCGACGCCGAGACACTGGAATCGCTGGCCGACAAGTCACTCCTCGAGGTCGCGGGGGGCCGCTACCGCATGCTGGAGACGATCCGCGCGTACGGCGCCGAACGGCTCGACGCGGCGGGCGAGCGCGAGCCGGCCCGGCGTGCCCACGCCCGGCACGTCCTGGAGCTGGTGCGGACCGCGGACCCGCATCTCCGGCAGGCAGAACAGCTGGAGTGGCTGGCGGTCCTGGCGGCCGAGCACGCCGACCTGCTGGCGGCCGTGCGCTGGGCGGTCGAGGCGCCGGAGGTGGAGACGGCCCTGGAACTGCTCGCCTCGGCCTTGACGTACCTGTGGATCCGCGGCGCGGCCGCCTCGGTGGCGCCGCAGGCGATCGCGCTGCTTGATTCTTTGAACTCGCTGGACTCCGTCGGGTCTGTGGACTCCGGGAGCCGCGCGCTCCCGGCCGGGCTCGGCGAGGAGTACGCGGCGTGCGTCCTGCTGGCCGCGTCCGGCGAGGACGGGCGGCCGGTGTGGCAGCGGCACCGCGCGCAGGCCGGGAAGGCGCTGGCCGCGGCGTGGTCAGGTGCCGAGCCGGGCCGCTATCCGGCCGTCCTGCTGCCGTGGATGATGTGGAACGCGAGCGAGGCCGACCCGCACGGCGCGTTCGCGCTCGTCTCGTCCCAGCGCGACCGCTCAGAGCCGTGGGTACGGGCGGTCGCCGAGTACGTGTGGGGATTCGGGCTCCTCGGTGAGGGTGACATCGCGGCGGCGGAGCGTGGCTTCGGCGCGGCCGCCGAGGGTTTCCGATCGCTCGGAGACCGGTGGGGCACTGCGCTGGCGTTGGACACGCTCGCGAGTCTGGCGGGCGCGCACGGCAATCGCGCGACGGCCATCGCGCTCACCGATGAGGCGCTTTCCCTCGCCGAGCAGCTCGGCGCCCTGGAGGACAGCGCCGACCTGCTGGTCAACCGGGGCGATCACCTCGCCCCCGACGACGCGGCGGCGGCCCGCGCCGACTATGCCAAGGCCGCCGACCTCGCCCGCCGCGCCGGCAGCG
>NZ_JBFAMX010000105.1:0-26251 GCF_040659615.1 Nonomuraea sp. NPDC049784 | reverse complement strand
GCCGGGCTCGGCGGCTACCTCGGCGGCCACATGGCCTACCGGCAGGCGGCCGGGGCCAACCACGCCCCGCAGATCTCCCACCTCGTGCCGCTGGGCTGGCACGACCTGTGCCTGCTCAGGGACCTGCCGGAGGGCCGCCCCGTGGCGCGGCGACTCGGCTACATCCAGCTCTTCGTGCTGCGTCAGGGCGAGGCCGTGACCGTGCTCGCCGACCGCTGCCCGCACCTGGCCGGCCCGCTGCACCAGGGCAGGCTGGTCATCGAGAACGGTGAGGCGTGCGTGGTCTGCCCGTGGCACGGCAGCACGTTCAGGCTGCACGACGGCTCGGTGCGGCACGGGCCCGCGACCGCGCCCGCGCCCATGTTCGAGACGCGGATCCGGCGTGACGGCACGATCCAGGTACGGCCCGGCTTGACCTGAAGTTGGCTTGAGGTTTTACCGTCGGCCTCATGAGCACAATTCTTGTGACCGGCGCGACCGGCAATGTAGGCAGGCATGTGGTGTCCCAGCTCGCGGAGGCGGGGCTGGACGTGCGGGCGCTCGTCAGGGACCCGGAGCGCGCGCGGCTGCCGGAACGGGTCGAGGTGGTGCGCGGCGACCTGACCGCGCCCGAGACGCTCGAGCCGGCGCTGAAAGACGTGGAAAGCGTGTTCCTGCTCTGGCCGGCCTTCACGGCGGACCATGCGGCGGACGTGGTCGCGGCCGTCGCCGGACACGCGCGGCGCGTGGTGTACCTGTCGGCGGACGTGCCGGACGAGCCGGAGACGCACTACCACGAGATCGAGCGGCTGATCCGGCATTCGGGGCTGGGCTGGACGTTCCTGCGGCCCGGCGGCTTCGCGGCCAACACGCTGGGCTGGGCGGGACAGATCAGGCAGGGCGTGGTGCACTGGCCGTACGGGCAGGCCTCAAGGTCCTTGATCCACGAGAAGGACATCGCGGCGGTGGCCGTGCACGTGCTCACCTCCGCGGGCCACAACGGCGCCACGTACGTGCTCAGCGGCCCCGAGCAGCTGACCCAGGCCGAGCAGGTACGCGTGATCGGCGAGGCGGTCGGGCGCGAGGTGCGCTGGGAGGACCTGCCGGCGGACGTGGCCCGCGAGCACCTCTTGGCGGCCTGGGGCGACGCGGGCTTCGTGGACAGCGCGCTGAAGGCGTGGGCGAGCCTCGTGACGGCTCCGGAGCCGGTAACCGACACCGTGGAGCGGCTGCTCGGCCGGCCCGCGCTGACGTTCGGGGAGTGGGCGCGCGACCACGCCGCGGACTTCAGTTGATCTCGCCCGCGGGGTGCTCGACGAGGGCGAGGATGCGGCTGGACATGAACCTGGCCGTCCGCACCGGCGTGCCGCCGCGGGTGACCTCACTCACCTCGACGAGCCCCCGCCTGGTGGTCACCTCGACCCGCCGACCGGCGCGGGTGGCCCTGATCTCGTAAGTACGCGGCGTTCCGCCAGCATCGATGACGATCTCCACCCGATCACCCTTCATGTACGGATTCATACCCATATGAGTCCGGAATTATCCGTACACCAGTACGAAAATAGCCGCGACGCCCACACACACGATGACCCCTCGCAGTACGGGTGCCGGGATACGCCGTCCCAGCCTGGCGCCCAGGAACCCACCCACCACCGACCCCAGCGCGACCCCGGCCACGGCGAGCCAGTCCACATGCGCGACCGCCACGAATAGCACCGCGGCCACGGCGTTCACGATCAGCGCGAGCACGTTCTTGGCGGCGTTCACCCGCTGGAGATGGTCGTCGAGGAAGCTGCCGAGCAGCCCGATCAGCAGCACCCCCTGGGCCGCGCCGAAGTATCCGCCGTAGACACCCGCGGCCAGCACCCAGAGCCACAGCGCCACGCCCCCGTGGGGGTGCGCGTGCTCGCGCCGCTCGGCCAGCCACCGGTTGAGCATGGGCTGCACCAGGATCAGCACGCAGGCCAGCGCGATCAGCGCGACGACGACCACGTGGAACACGCCGGGATCCAGGAACAGCAGCAGGATCCCGCCGATCAGCGCCCCGAGCGCCGAGGCCAGGCCCAGCCGCAGCAGGCGCTCGCGCTGCCCCTGGAGCTCGGGACGGTAGCCGTGCGCGGCCGTGAACGAGCCCGGCACGAGCCCGATGGTGTTGGAGACGTTGGCGGTGACGGGATCGACGCCCACGGCGATCAGCGTGGGGAACGTGATCAGCGAACCCGACCCGACGACGGCGTTGATCGCACCGGCTATCACACCGGCCGCGCAGACCACGGCCAGCTCCCACCCCGTCACGAACCCTCCTTTTACGTGTCCGGGCTCTTGGGGGGTGTGAAGAGGCCGCCGAGGTTCTCCAGGACCTTGCCCATCTCCGACGGGACGATCCAGATCTTATTGGCGTCGCCCTTGGCGATCTCGGGCAGGGTCTGCAGGTACTGGTAGGCGAGGAGGTGCTGGTCCGGCCTTCCCTCGTGGATGGCCCTGAACACCATGCCGATCGCGTCCGCCTGGCCCTTGGCGCGCATGGCCTGGGCCTCCGCCTCCGCCTGGGCGCGCAGCACGGCCGCCTCCGCCTCGCCGCGGGCCCGCAGCACCGACGCCTGCTTCTCGCCCTCGGCCTGCAGGATCGCCGCCTGGCGCTGCCCCTCGGCGGTCAGCACGGCGGCGCGCTTGTCGCGGTCGGCGCGCATCTGCTTCTCCATCGAGTCCTGGATGGAGGCGGGCGGGTCGATGGCCTTGAGCTCGACCCTGTTGACGCGAATGCCCCACTTGCCGGTCGCCTCGTCGAGCACGCCGCGCAGCGCGGTGTTGATGTCCTCACGCGAGGTCAGCGTGCGCTCCAGGTCCATGCCGCCGACCACGTTGCGCAGCGTCGTGACCGTGAGCTGCTCGACGCCGATCAGGAAGTTCGCGATCTCGTACGTGGCCGCCTTCGGATTGGTCACCTGGAAGTAGATGACGGTGTCGATGGACACGACGAGGTTGTCGGAGGTGATGACCGGCTGCGGCGGGAACGACACCACCTGCTCCCGCAGGTCGATCATGTCCTTGATGCGGTCGATGAACGGCACCACGAGGTTGAGCCCGGGGGTCAGCGTCCTGTGATAGCGGCCGAGACGCTCGATGATGGCGGCCGTGGCCTGCGGGATGATGCGGATCGTGCGGGCCACCCCGAAGCCCACCGCCGCGACCACGACTAGGGCGACGATGAGCTGCTCGACGGACATGGCGACGCTCCGAAGTCGAGGGGACCGACTCCGTAGATCCTATTTCGTTTCAGCCTTGGGCGGCCTTCATATACATAAATGGTGATCTAGTAGGCCCGGGCGTACCAGCGTCCCTCGGCGCTGCGGTCCAGCGTCAGCGGCACCCCGAACGTCTGCGACAGGTTGTCGGCCGTCATCACGTGCTCCAGCGGCCCCTGCGCCACCACCGAGCCGTGCTTCAGCAGCAGCCCATGCGTGAACCCGCTCGGCACCTCCTCGACGTGGTGCGTCACCAGCACGAGCGTCGGCGAGCGATAGTCGCCCGCCAGCACCGACAGCCGGCGCACCAGGTCTTCGCGCCCGCCCAGGTCCAGCCCGGCCGCGGGCTCGTCGAGCAGGAGCATCTCGGGGTCGGGCATGAGCGCGCGGGCGATCTGCACCCGCTTGCGCTCCCCCTCCGACAGCGTCCCGAACCGCCGCCTGATCAGGTGGGCCGCGCCCATCATGTCGATCAGCTCGACGGCCCTGGTCACGTCGTTGGAGTCGTACTCCTCCGTCCAGCGGCCCATGATCCCGTACGAGGCGGTCAGCACGAGGTCGATGACCTTCTCCTCGGGCGGGATGCGCTCGGCCAGCGCGGCGCTCGCCAGCCCGATCCGCGGCCGCAGGTCGAACACGTCCGCCTGCCCGAGCCGCTCCCCGAGAACCTCGACCAATCCTTCACTCGGATACAGCAACGTGCCAGCGACCTGCAGCAACGTGGTCTTGCCCGCACCATTGGGCCCGATGACTACCCATCGCTCGTCCGCGTTGACCGTCCAGTCGATGCCGCGCAGCAGGGCCGATCCGTCCCGCCTGACGGCGACGTCCTGTAGCCGCAGCACCTGACCACCCATCCCCGATACCTCCTTAGGAGTCACGCTCGGGACAAACCTATTGCAGGGCGAGCGCTTATCGTGGACCGGTGCGCCCTGAATCGCCTGTCTGTCCCTCACTGGTCGCCTGGGGCAACGCGTGGCTCGCCGGTCACGTCGGCCTCGACGAGGCGGCTGACCACGTAGAAGCCACCGGCGGTCCCGCCGTCGCCGGCGACCTCCCGTTGCGTAAATACCTCGCAAACCTGCGTGCCGACGGGCTGCGGGAGCTCCGGCTCGCCCTGCCCGCCCCCGGCGATCCGCTGGGCTTGTCCGGGCCCGCGCCGTTCAACTCGGCGGCGGTGGACGCCGGCCAGGCCGCCATCGCGGTGCTCGACGAACGCAACCTCGGTTTGGTGCCCACTCCGGATCTTCGTGGGTCTTCTTATGTCGGGGTACGCCTGGAGGTGCACGACTCCGGGCCCGTACGCCATGATCTGCCGTCGCTCGCGGAGGCCGAGCGGGAGCTGTCGGACGCCATGCGCTCGGCCACCGAGGCGCTGTCCTCCGTCGAAGGTCCCGCGCAGGCCCGTCCCTCGGCCGTGGGGCGCGGGGGTGGGGAGCTGGCGCCCGGCTACCCCGCGCGGGCGCACCGCGTCGCCACCCTCGCCGCCCGGCTGGCCGGCGTGTTGCCGCTGGCCGACGAGCGCGGCCTCACGTCGGGGCAGATCGCCGCCCGCACCGCGGCCCTGCGCGAGCTGGACCGCGCGGTACGCCGTGCGCTCGTGGCCGCCCACCACGCGATCTTCGAACCGCTCAGGGACTGATCTTCCACAGCCTGACCACCTTGTCCTTGCCCGCGGACACGATGGCCGCGCCCCCGTCGAGGGGGACGATGCCCACGGCGTACACGCCCTTCTTGTGCGCCTTGAC
Organism: Nonomuraea sp. NPDC049784; assembly: GCF_040659615.1. Taxonomy (NCBI): domain Bacteria; kingdom Bacillati; phylum Actinomycetota; class Actinomycetes; order Streptosporangiales; family Streptosporangiaceae; genus Nonomuraea; species Nonomuraea sp. NPDC049784. The sequence goes on along the minus strand of NZ_JBFAMX010000105.1, from coordinate 21,279 downwards.
CGGCTTGCCGAGCGTCTTGCGGGTCTCGGGGTCCCAGAGCCTGATCGTGCCGTCGGTGCTGCCGGACAGCAGCACCGTCCGGCCGTCGAGGGTCCCGAAGGACAGTGAGTAAACGATCTTCTTGTGGCCGGAGAGGGTGGCGACGGTCTTGCGGGTCTGCGGATCCCAGATCCGGATTTTTCCGTCTTTACCGCCCGACGCTATGACCGTCTTCCCGTCCACCTTGCCGACGGCGACCGAGTAGACGCCCCTGGAATGGCCCTTGTACGCCTTCCCGTACGCCTTGCGCCTGGCCATGTCCCACATCCGGACCGTCTCGTCCTCGCTGGCCGAGATGGCGACAGCCCGGTCGCCGATATGGGTTGCGCTGAGCCAGTTGACCGGCTTGCGGTGGGCCCTGATGCTCTTGCCCGTGGCCTTGCGCTTCTTCAGGTCCCAGAACCTCAGATAGCCGTTGGCGTCGCCGGTGACCGCGACGTACTTGTCCTTCACCTTGGTCACCGCGACCGCGTAGACGGCCTCGCCGTGCCGGCCGAGGACCTTGCCCTTGTGGGTCTTGAGGTTCCACAGACGCACACTGCCGTCATAGCCGCCGGAGACGGCCATGGGTGTCTTGCCGACCATCACGCAGGCGACCGCGTACACCTCCTCGCTGTGGCCCTTCATCGTGGCCAGCGACTTGTGCTCGGCGAGGTCCCACAGGCGTACCCGGCCGTCCTGACCACCGGTGACCAACCACGTCTTGCCTCCCACAGACAGGGCGGAGAGCGTCTGCACGCCCTTGGTGTGGCCTTTGAGCGCCTTCCCGTCCTGCTTGCCGAGCACGGGGACGACCGCCTGCGTGGGGGCGACGGTCGTGGTGGGAGTCGGCGTCGCGGTCGGGGCCTGGCTCGGGCTCTGGGTCTGGGTCTGGGCTGGTACGGGGCTCGTGCTGACGGAGGTGGTTGCCTGCGCCCCGTTCCCGCCGGTTTGCCGGCTGGTGCCGAACATCTTCGGCCCGAGGCACAGCACCCCTCCGGCCAGGGCGAGCGCCACGACGAGCGCGCCGGACACCATGGCCGCCCGCCTGCGCCTGGCCCTGACCTCGTCCGGCTGCTCCACGACCGGCGCGTGCTTGAAGAACGCGTCGTTGTCCACCTGCCCGACGGGCTCCGGCACCCGCCCGGACGGCGCCTCACCGACCCCAGGAGCTTTCGGCCGGGGAGCCGCTGAAGGAGGCGGGGGCGCATGGGGCGCTGCGTTCATCGGGTACGGCGGCGGCACCTGCCACTGCCCCGGCGGATTCGCCCACCCGGGCGACCCGCCAGGGCCGGTGGGAGGCGTACGACCATCGGGACTCGCCCAGCCGCTCCCCGCGGAAGACACGGGCGCCGCACCGGAACCGGGCGGAGGGACCGTGCCCGGAGGCGTCGGGTTCGGACCGGAGGGGGGCGTTCGCCAGTTCACCGCAAGCGGGGGTGGGTCCGCGGGAGTGCGTTCGGCGGCGAGTTGGGACCCCGTGTTGAGTGCGACCACGTCGTCGGGCCCCGGCGACTCGCCCTCGTTCGCCAGCAGCGCGAACAGCGCCTCGGCCGCCGTAGGCCGCTCGTCGGCCCGCTTGCGAAGGCACGCCTGCACGATGGGCCGCAGATCCTCCGGCAGCGTAGAGAGGTCAGGGTCGTCGTGCATGACCCGGTAGATGACCGCGGGCAGGCTGTCCCCACCGAACGCGGGCCGCCCCGTGGCCGCGAACACCATGGTCAGGGCCCAGCTGAACATGTCGCCGGCCGGACCCACCCGCTCGCCCGAGACCTGCTCGGGCGACATGTACGCGGGCGTCCCCACGATCCCGCTGCTGAGCGTCATGGCCGAGTCCTGCGCCCGCGCGATGCCGAAGTCGATCACCCGCGGCCCGTCCGGCCCGAGCAGCACGTTGCTGGGTTTGAAGTCCCTGTGGACGACCCCGGCGCGGTGGATGGCGGCCAGGGCGGTGACCGTGCCGACGGCCAGGCGGTAGAGCGCGCCGCCCGTACGCGGCCCCACCCGCCGCACCACCGCCTGCAGCGAGATCCCGTCCACCAGCTCGCTGACGATGTACGGCTGCTCGCCGTCCATGTGAGCCCCGAGGACCTGGGCGGTGCAGAACTGGGCGACCCGGCGCGCGGCCGCCACCTCGCGCATGAACCGCTCGGCGTCCAGACCCGGCTTGTCCAGCCGGGTGTTGAGTAATTTGATCGCCACGCGCCGCCCGTCAGGCGACTCGGCTTCGAAAACGATCCCCTGCGCCCCCTTGCCCAGGCGGCCGATCAGCCGGTAGTCGCCCAATGTCCGAGGATCGGTCGGCTGTAAGGGGTGCGTTTCCGGCACCTGGCCCTCCCCCGTCGTGCTAGACCCCGATCACAAGCGTGATGGGCCCCGGCAAAAACCCGCAAGCCATCCCAGGTCACGAAAGATCATCGCTCTTTGCGAAAAATTTGCCCTACGCAATAATCCTGAAGATGATCGGCAATTTCCAGCACCGTACGGGGAGCCGTCCCATGCGCAGAAGCGTCAGTCTGTTCTTAGCCGGTGGTCTGGCCGCCGCACCACTGGCCGTGCCCGCCCAGGCGAGCGCCACCACCACGACCGTGCCCCCCGCCGCGACCGTCGCGCGTGTGAAGCCGTTCTCGAAATTCAAGATCTCCGTCAAGCACACCACCCGTACCAAGCGCGGCGGCAAGATCACGTACTACGTCCGGGCGAAGAACCTCGGCCCCTTCTACGCCGACTACTACTGGATGGGCGGCCAGGTGCCCAAGGGCGTCCGGCCCACCCTGCGCTGGGGCGGCCCGAAGGGCACCAAGTGCACCTGGGAGGGCCAGTGGTTCTGGTGCTGGGGTCCGCTTCGGCTGGAGAAGGGCAAGACCGACTGGCTCAACTTCCAGCTGACCTTGAAGCCGGGCACAAGGGGCACGGTCGCGGCGCGCGTCGGCGTGATGTCGTTCGACGTCGACCAGGGCATGGAGAACATCGACGAGGAAGAGCTCAAGCGCCTCGGCATCAAGGGCTACCTGTGGCTCAAGAAGGTCAAGACCCAGATCGTCACCCCGCCGCGGCCGGGCCGGACCTGGACGCCGCCGCCGCCGGTCAAGACCTACAACCCGCCGGCCAGCCACGAGGAAACGAACAAGAAGAAGGACACCTGACCCAAATCACCCCAGGCCGTGCCGTACCGCGTAGAGGGCCGCCTGGGTGCGGTCCTGAACGCCCAGCTTCATCAGCACGTTGGAGACGTGGGTCTTGACCGTCTTCTCGGCCACGGCGAGGCTCCTGGCGATCTCCCTGTTGGACCGGCCGGCCGCGATGAGCGCGAGCACCTCACGCTCGCGCTCGGTCAGCGGCACGGGCCCCGGCGGGTCGTTCTGCGGCGACAACATCGCCTCGGCCGCCTCGGGGGCCAGGAGCACCTGCCCTCCGTGTACGGCGCGCACCGCCTGGACCAGCGCAGGCGGATCGACGTCCTTGTAGAGGAACCCCGACGCCCCCGCCCGCATCGCCGGGCCCACGTCCGAGCGATCGCTCACTGACGTCAGCACGACCACCCTGGTCGCCGACCCGGCCAGCCGCTCGAGCGCGCCGAGCCCGTCGAGCACCGGCATCTTCAGATCCAGCAGCAGCACGTCGGGCGCCAGCTCCGCGACCAGCTCGACGGCCTGCGCCCCGTCGCCCGCCTCGCCGACGACCGTGATGTCGTCATGCAGGTCGAGGAACGTACGTAGCCCCTGCCGCACCACCGGATGATCGTCGGCGATCAGCACCCGGATCAAACGCCCACCTCCATGCGTACCGTGGTCCCCCTGTCGCGGGCCGACTCGACGGTCATGACCCCGCCCACGGACTCCGCCCTGTCGCGCATCGACACCAGGCCCAGGCCGCGCGACTCCGCCTGCTCGAAGCCCCTGCCGTCATCGCGTACGGTCAACGCCAGCTTGCCGTCCTCGTATGCCAGGCCCACGGATACGCTCGCGCCCTCCGAGTGCCTCAGCGCGTTGTGCAGCGCCTCCTGGGCCACCCTCAGCACCGCCACCTCGACCGCGGAGTCGACCTCCGGCAGCTCCGCGCACTCGAACGTGACCAGGGACGGGTGGAGCCGGTCGAGCAGGCGCACGTGCTTGCGCAGCGTCTCGGCCAGGCCGTGCCGGTCGAGCTCGGCCGGTCGCAGCTCGACGATCACGGCCCGCAGCTCGGACAGGGCCTCCCCGGCCAGGCGCTGGACGCGTTCGAGCTCCTGGGCCGCCTTCTCGGGCGCCCGCTCGAGCATGGCGGAGGCGGCCTGCGCGGTGAGCCTGAGCGAGAACAGCTTCTGCGTCACCGCGTCGTGCAGCTCGCGGGCCATCCGGTTGCGCTCCTCCAGCATGGCCAGCTCGCGACCGCGCTCGTACAGCCTGGCGTTGATGAGCGCGATGGCGGCGTGCGCCGCGAACAGCGTGAGCAGATCCTCGTCCGCCTGCGTGAAGCCGCCGGGCGTGCGCTTGTTGGCCAGGAAGATGATGCCGAGCACCTGCTCGCCGTCGCGAATCGGCACCCCGAGGAAGTCCTTCATGACCGGGTGGGCCTTCGGCCACCACTCGAACCTCGGGTCCTTGCGCAGGTCGGGCAGCCTGGCAGGGGTGCCGTCGCGAAGCATCGCGCCGAGCATGCCGTGCTGTCTGGGCAGCGGCCCGATCGCGTCCCACTGCTTGTCGGTGAGGCCCTCGGCGACGAACTCGGCGAACGAACCGTCCTCGTCGGGCACGCCGAGCGCGGCGTAGCGGGCGTCGAGGAGCCGCTGCGCCGAGCGTACGATGACCTGCAGCACCTCGCGGACCGACAGGTGACGGGTGACGGCGAGCACCGCCGAGCTCACCGCCTGGAGTATCTCGTCTCGGTCGGAGGACACGGCACCCAGCTTATGGTCCTAGGACGATGTGCCCATGCGGCGGCGGGCCTTCAGCCCGATGTGCGCCGCCCGCCGCGTTTCTAGCGTCGGCATCATGACGAACACCGCACTCATCACCGGCGCTTCCCGCGGCCTCGGCCTCGCCCTGGCGAGGTCGCTGGCAGGTGCGGGCTGGAACCTCGTGCTCACCGCCCGCGGCGCCGACGACCTCGAGCGGGCCGCGGCCGAGCTGGGCGCCACCGCGATCCCAGGCGACGTGACCGAGCCCGAGCACGTTCGGCGGCTGGCCCACGCGGTGCCCGAGCTGGACCTCCTGGTGAACAACGCGAGCGACCTCGGGGTCACCCCGCTGCCGCCGCTGGCGGGCTACCCGTTGGAGGCGTTCAGGGTACTGCTGGAGACCAATGTGACCGCTCCGCTCGCCCTCCTCCAGGCCACACTGCCCGCCCTCCGCACGGCGGGCGGGGCCGTCGTCAACATCACCTCGGACGCCGCCACGGGCGCGTACGAGGGCTGGGGCGGCTACGGCGCCACCAAGGCCGCACTCGAGCAGCTCTCCAACGTGCTGTCGGCCGAGGAGCCCGAGGTACGGGTCTGGTGGGTCGATCCAGGCGAGATGAACACCCGCATGCTCGCCGACGCCGTGGGCGCCGAGGAGGCCGCGGCCGCCGCCGACCCGGCCAAGGTGGCCGCGGCGCTGCACGACCTGGTCAAGGCGCGTCCGGCCAGCGGGAAAGTGAGCCTGCAATGACGCTCGCGCTCGACTTCGCGCTGCCGCCTGGGCTGTCCGCCGGCGAGCCTCCCGAGGCGAGGGGGATGTCCAGGGACGCGGTACGTCTCATGGTCTCCCGCGGCGACCTCGACCCCTCGCACCACCACTTCAGCGACCTGCCGAAGCTGCTCGACCCCGGGGACCTGATCGTGGTGAACAACTCGGCGACCCTGCCCGCGGCCGTCCGGCTCGACCGGCTGTCCGTGCACTTCTCCACCGCCAGGGAGGACGGCACCTGGCTGGTCGAGCTGCGCCGCCGTACCGCCACGGCCTCCGAGCCCTACGGCGGGGGCGAGCCGGGCGAATGGCTGCCGCTGCCCGGGCGGGCCACGTTGAGGCTGATCGAGCGGGAGACGCCGCGGCTGTGGCGGGCGTCGCTCGACCGGGACGTGGAGGCGTACCTGCGGGTGCACGGGGCGCCGATCCGCTACTCGTACGTGAGCGAGGACTGGCCGATCGAGGCCTACCAGACCGTGTTCGCAACCGTGCCGGGGAGCGCGGAGATGCCGAGCGCCGCGCGGCCGTTCACCACGGAGCTGGTGACGGCGCTCGTGTCGCGCGGGGTCGGGATCGCGCCGATCACCCTGCACACGGGGGTGGCCTCGCCGGAGAAGGACGAGCCGCCCTACGCCGAGCGGTACGAGGTGCCGGCGACCACGGCGCGGCTGGTCAACCTGGCGCTCGAGAGCGGCAATCGGGTGGTGGCCGCCGGGACGACCGCCGTACGGGCTCTGGAGACGGCCGCGGGCGATGACGGGCGGGTGGCTCCCGCGGCCGGCTGGACCCGGCACGTCGTCACGCCTCAGAGCGGCGTACGGGCCGTCACGGGGCTGATCACCGGGCTGCACGAGCCGCGATCCAGCCACCTGCTCATGCTGAGCGCGATAGCGGGCGAGAAAGCGCTGGCACAGGCATACGAGGAGGCGCTACGGAAGGGATATCTGTGGCACGAGTTCGGCGACACACACTTGATTCTGAAGAAATAGTCTTTACACAGATTTTGCCGTCATGATAGGAACAGCGGGCATTTAACGGGGGCTGAGTGCATCTGCGTCCCCGTGCCCACTTCCTCACCGGAGACGTTTAATGCGCAACCTGACCAAGGTCGCATCGCTGGCATTGCTGGCGAGCGCCCTGCTTGTACCGGCTGTTCCCGCTTCCGCCACGGCTGTCGCCGACGATCCGTTCTCGGTCTTCAAAGTCAGCGTGAAGGTCGCGAAGACGGCCAAGGCCGGTGGCAAGCTCAACTACACCATCGTCGCCACCAACACCGGGCCCTACGAGGCCAACGCGTACTTCCTCGGCGGCCAGTTCCCCAAGGACGTCGACCTCAGGAAGATCTACTACCGCTCGAGCGTCAAGGGCACCGAGTGCGGCCTCGAGGGCCGTGCGCTCTACTGCCTCGTGCCGAAGGTCCTCAAGAAGGACGAGTCCATCGCGATGATCTTCGAGACCAAGCTGAAGAAGACGGCGAAGGGCACGGAGACGGCGACGCTCGGCGTGATCTCCTACGACCTCCAGACGGGTATGGAGGACATGAGCAAGGAAGAGCTCGAGCGGCTCGGCGTCCCCGAGCACGGCTACGCGAAGACGGTCAAGACCAAGATCGTCCGCTAGCTCTGGAACGTTTCGGACCGCGTCCTCCGGGGCGCGGTCCGCTGCGTTCATCGGCCGTTCACCGCCCTTTCAGCTGGGATGTTGCCGGCCATGTTCATTTACGGAACGTTCACCTCTGCCCTGCACTCGAATGCCCGACCTGCTTCGCGAGCATCGGGCCGGGCGCAGTACCGTGGCTCGATGTGGACCAGCGCACCCTCCTCATCACCCTGACCGGCCCCGACCGGCCTGGCGTGACTTCACGGCTATTCTCCGTTTTGTCCGCCTTTCCTGTGACGGTGGCGGATATCGAGCAGGTCGTCATCCGCGGCCGGCTCACGCTCGGCGTGCTCGTCGCGTACGCGGGCGGCCCCTCGACCGGCACCGGCACCACCCTCGGCGCCATGTGGACCGCCGTCGAGCGTGTGGCCGAGGACCTCGGCATGGAGGTGGAGCTCTCCACCGGCTCCCAGACCAAGGAGCAGCGCCGCCGCGGCCGCCTGTCGGTCAGCGTGCTGGGCGCCACGCTCCAGCCCGCGGCCATCGCGGGCATCGCCGGGCGCATCGCCGCCGCCGGCGCGAACATCGACCGCATCGAACGCCTCGCCCAGTGGCCCGTCACCTGCATCGAGCTGTCCGTCTCCGGCGCCGACCCCGACTCCATGCGGGTCGAGCTGGCGGCGGAGGCGGCGATCCAAGAGGTGGACGTGGCGGTGCAGCGCACCGGCCTGTCGCGGCGGGCCAAGCGGCTGATCGTCATGGACGTCGACTCGACGCTCATCCAGGGCGAGGTCATCGAGCTGCTGGCGGCCCACGCCGGGTGCCTGGAGGAGGTGGCCAGGGTCACCGAGCAGGCCATGCGCGGCGAGCTGGACTTCGCCGAGTCGCTGCGGCGCCGGGTGGCGCTGCTCGAAGGGCTGCCCGCCGAGGTGTTCGAGGAAGTGCGCAAGGAGGTCGTGCTCACGCCCGGCGCCCGTACGCTGGTGCGCACGTTGAAGCGGCTCGACTACCGCTTCGCCATCGTCAGCGGGGGGTTCACGCAGATCACCGACGGGCTGGTGGAGGAGCTCGGGATCGACTACTCGGCGGCGAACGTCCTCGAGGTCATCGACGGGCAGCTGACCGGCCGGGTCGTGGGCGAGATCGTGGACCGGCCGGGTAAGGCGCGGGCGCTGGAGAGGTTCGCGCGCGAGGCCGGCCTGCCGATCTCGCAGACGGTCGCCATCGGTGACGGGGCCAACGACCTGGACATGATCGCGGCCGCCGGGCTGGGGGTGGCCTTCAACGCCAAGCCCGTGGTGCGGCAGGCGGCCGACACGGCGGTCAACACGCCTTACCTGGACTCGATCCTTTACCTACTGGGGATCTCGCGGGACGAGGTCGAGGCGGCGGACGCGGAGGACGGCTCACTGACGGTGTGACCCCTGGGTCAGCTCTCCTTGGGGTCCCAGTGCGTGACCAGGCGCCCCTCGCCCGGCCAGAGTTCCTCCCAGGCTGATTCCACCTCGATCACCGCGAACGCCCCCGGCCGGAAGACGTAGTCGCCGCCGGCCAGCCCCAGGGCCAGCTCGTGCACGCCCGGATTGTGCCCGCAGAGCACCACGGTGCTCAGCTCGGGATCGGCCCGGCGGACCAGCTCGAGCAGCTCCTCCGGGTACGCCTCGTAGATGTCCCGCTCGTAGCTGATCTCCACCTCGGGGAAGGCGATCTCGGCGGTGCGCTTGGTCCTGAGCGCCGGAGAGCAGAGCACGACGTCCGGGTCGAGCCCGGCCGCCCTGATCTCATCGCCTGCCCGCTTGGCGTCCCGCTCACCCCGTTCGGTCAGCGGCCGCTCCCGATCGGCCAGCCCGGGGATGTGGGCGGCTTTCGCGTGCCGCAGCACAATCAACGTCCGCACCAGATCACCCTGTCCTCGAGGCCCAGACGGCCAGCACGACTATCGCGGCCAGGATGACGAGCATCGCCAGCAGAATGAGGCCCAGGGTCTTTCCGCCGCTGGGCTGCTTGTCGCCTTTCACGCGCCCAGTTTCCCACCGAGGGGGCGCGCTTCCACGCCCGCCTTCAACCTCGGCGTCCCGAACCAGCGCCACATGCCTCGCACGTGTCCGGCGCCTCGTCCTGGCTGGGTGTACACCACAAGGGTCCGCGGCACCGTGGATCTGCCCCTACACCGCCCCCTGAGCGCCGTTCACATTGCGCCGAGCACCGCCCCCTACGCTGCGGCCCAAAGCGCCCACCGGCCCCCGCAACACTTCACCACCGGGAACGAGGAAGCCGGCAAGCCGAACCCCGGGCCCCTGGAAGGTAGGAAAGCGAGACGCCCGCCCCTACGCAGTGGGGCGGGCGTCTGGAGGGTGTGTTGCCGGGCTATGACGCGACCGGAGCGTGCTCCCGGTCGTCGTTGTTGGCCGGTTCGGTGGTCACGGAGCGCCGCTTCGACACCACGATGGCGCCCACCACCACGGCCAGCGCCACCACCGTGATGCTGATGCGGACGGCCGGGTTGCCCGCGTACAGCACGACGGCCGGCGCGATCAGCAGCGCCACCAGGTTCATCACCTTGATCAGCGGGTTGATGGCCGGACCTGCCGTGTCCTTGAACGGGTCGCCGACCGTGTCGCCGATGACCGTGGCGGCGTGCGCCTCCGAGCCCTTGCCGCCGTGGTGGCCGTCCTCCACCAGCTTCTTGGCGTTGTCCCAGGCGCCACCCGAGTTCGCCAGGAAGACGGCCATCAGCGTGCCGCACGCGATGGCGCCGGCGAGGTAGGCGCCCAGCGGCGCGTACCCGAGCGCGAACCCGACCGCGATCGGCGTCATGACCGCCAGCAGGCCGGGCGTGGCCAGCTCGCGGAGCGAGTCGCGGGTGCAGATGTCCACGACGCGGCCGTACTCCGGCTTCTCAGAGCCGTCCATGATGCCCGGCTTGTTGCGGAACTGGTCGCGTACCTCGAAGACCACGCGCATCGCGGCTCGCCCAACCGCCGAGATCGCCAGCCCGGAGAACAGGAACACGACCGCGGCCCCGATGATCAGGCCGACGAGGACGTTCGGCTGGTCGATGCTCAGGCTGAAGGTGGAGAACGCACCGAGCGCGTCCTTGATCGATGCCGTCGCCTTCGCCAGCTCACCCTCCACCGCGGTACGGAAGGCACCGAACAGCGCGGTCGCCGCCAGCACGGCCGTAGCGATGGCGATGCCCTTGGTGATGGCCTTGGTGGTGTTGCCGACCGCGTCGAGGCTGGTGAGCACGCGGGCACCGTCGCCCTCGACGTCGCCCGACATCTCAGCGATGCCCTGGGCGTTGTCGGAGACCGGGCCGAACGTGTCCATGGACACGATGACGCCGACCGTGGTCAGCAGGCCCGTGCCGGCCAGAGCCACCGCGAACAGCGCGAGCGTCACGTTGCCGAAACCCAGCAGGAACGCGCCATAGACCGCGCCACCGATGATCAGGGCGGAGTAGACGGCCGACTCCAGGCCAACGCTGATGCCGGCCAGGATGACGGTCGCGGGGCCGGTGGCCGAGCTCTCGCCGATCTCGCGCACGGGACGCCGGGTCGTCTCGGTGAAGTAGCCGGTCAGCAGCTGGATGGCGCTGGCCAGTACCAGGCCGACGAGCACGGCGCCGATGGCGATGAGCCGCGGGTCGGCGTCGGACTGCACGGTGCCGCCGGTCAGGCCGCCGAAGCTGCTGGGCAGGTACAGGTACGCGGCCCCTGCGACGAGCACCGCGGAGATCGCGGCCGAGATGAAGAAGCTGCGGTTGATCGCCGCCATGCCGCTGCGGTCGCTGTCGCGCATTCTGGTGACGAAGATGCCAATGATCGCCGTGATCACGCCGATCATGGGGACGATCAGGGGGAAGACCAGCCCCTGCTCGCCGAAGGCCACCTTGCCCAGGATGAGGCTGGCGACCAGCATGACCGCGTACGACTCGAACAGGTCGGCCGCCATGCCGGCGCAGTCGCCGACGTTGTCGCCCACGTTGTCGGCGATGGTGGCGGCGTTACGCGGGTCGTCCTCCGGGATGCCCTGCTCGACCTTGCCGACCAGGTCGGCGCCGACGTCGGCGGCCTTGGTGAAGATGCCTCCGCCGACTCGCATGAACATCGCCAGCAGCGCCGCCCCGAATCCGAAGCCTTCGAGCACGCCGGGCGCGTTGCCCTGGTAGACGAACACGACCACGGCCGCCCCGAACAGGCCGAGGCCCACGGTGAACATCCCGGCCACGCCACCGGTACGGAACGCGATGCGCATGGCGCGCTTCTCGCCCGATTCGTTGGCCGCGGCGGCGACGCGGACGTTCCCGCGCACGGCGAGCCACATGCCCATGAACCCGGTCAGCGCGGAGAACACCGCCCCGACCACGAAGAAGATCGAACGTCCTATGCGGAGATCCGTCGTTTCCGCAGGTAGGAGGAGCAACAGGAAGGGAATCACGATGACGAAGATCGCCAACGTGCGGAATTGACGTGTGAGGTAGGCGGCGGCGCCTTCCTGTACGGCGCGCGCGATGTTCTGCATGCGTTCCGTGCCCTGGCCGGCGGCCAGCACTTCGCGCACCAGGCCGCCTGCGACGGCTAGTGCGATCAGTGCGACCGCGGCGACCACGATCACGATGGTGAGATTGTTTCCACTCAGGGCCAGATTGGACGCTGGCTCCGCTGCCAGCATGTGCCTGCTCATCGTTCTCCTCGGCAAGACCGGTCGTCCTGCCCGGGCGGTGCTGCAGTTTTCCTCGGCGGGTGTTGCGGCACCATCCGGGTTGTGGGTGCCGCTTCCGGTTGAATCCGCGTTCCGCCGGATCACCTTGGCCGGTGCCGGGAGTCTACGCAGGCACTCAACGGATATGAAGGCTCTCGAGGCGGCTATTTGTGCGTCCGTCTAGTAATCCCCTGACAGCGACCCGGTTTGCGGCCTGACAGGTGAAATTTCCCCGGGTTTACGGTCATGAAAACCTATCAATATGTCCGGACCGGAACCTGGGCCGCCAGCACCATGCCGGCACGGCCACCAACCTCACGCCCCCGCCGAAACCCCGCCGGCCCTCCACAGGCCAGCCCGACCCCACGTCCCGGGCTGCCACCCGCGCCTCTACTCGGGCCTGCCGTCCGCAGATCACCCGCGAGCCTGGCGTTTCATCCGCACCCGGACTCGGGGCCCGAACGTGCTGTCCGCACCTCATCCGAGAACCTGACGTCCCACCGGAACCTTCACCCACAGCGGCACCCCAGCCGAACCGGAGTCCCTCGCCCCTCGTCCGCCGTCGCTCATCAGCCGACGCTCGTCCACCATCCGCTGCGGGGCAAGCTGAAGCCGGAAGCGCCTCCGGATCAGCCGAAATGCAAGCGCTTCTGGTCAGCCGAAACGGAAGCCACGGTGCCTGGGCGCCGTGACGGTGGCCGGCCACGTGCGGGTCAGCCGGCGTCTCCCTGGAGGCCCCCAGCCGCGTACGGCGGGTGGCGCCAAGTCGGCCCCGCCGTAACAAAAAGAAAACCACCCGCCACGTGCGAGCCGGCCATGGTCGGTATCGCCGGGCTGGGCGTCGAAAGGCGCGGCGCCCAGCGCGGCGAGCGAGGCATGAAGTGGGCTTAGCCCACGTTGCCGGCGGCTGGCCAGCTCATGCGGATGTTCGTGCCCTTCGGGCTGGGGAAGACCTCGACGTCGTCGGCCAGGCCTGCGATGACCGCGATGCCGAAGCCTGACATGAACGAATCTGAGAGCATGCCCAGATCCAGGGGCTGCTCTTGCTTGATCTCATCGCTGGGGGCCTGGTCGCTGACCGTGACTTCGAAACGCCCCGAATCGTCACGCAGCTCGATGCGGATGGGCTCGCCCGGACAGTGGACGCGGTGCGCCTCGACTGCCCGGGAGCACGCCTCACCCACGGCGAGCCTGACCTCGTCCAGCAGCGACTCCTCCACGCCGGTGCGGCGGGCTATCGCCGTCGCCACCAGCCGGGCGGTCCGCACGTGTGCGGGAAGTGCGCTGAACGTCAGCTCGACGGTAGCCATGCTACTTGTCTTTGCCGTGAGCTTCCTTGGCCTCGTCAACCGAAGCGTAGATCCCGAAGACCTTGGTCAGTCCGGTGATCCGGAAGATCTTGAGGATGCGCTCCTGCGTGCAGACCAGCTCGAGCGAGCCGTCGTGTGCACGAACCCGCTTGAGCCCCCCGACCAGGACACCGAGGCCCGTGGAGTCGAGGAAGTCCACCTTCTCCATGTTGACGAGAAGGTGGAAGTTGCCCTTGTTGACCAGGTCAATGAGGAGCTCACGCAATCTCGGCGCCGTGTAGACATCGATCTCACCCTCGACCTCCACGATGGTGAGTCGGTCTTCGGTGCGGTGATCCAACTTCAGATCCACAGATCCTCCAGCGCCTCGCCTGCGAAAGTACTCTCTTGGGGTTGGCAATCTGGAGCGTGGCCCCAGATCGTCCGACCCTGACGCGCGGCATTCAACCATGCGTCTGGCTTGTGTCTATACGAAATCACGATTCCCGGCGACTTTGCCCACAGATGCAAGACTGGAAACAGTGACTTCCTCCGCATCCTCCCCACAACAGGCAGGTCCACTCCTCCGCCACCTGCTTGGTGTTCCCGCACGTCATGAGCGTGTCACCCATGTGGAGCATGTTCCAGCACGTCAGGCCGGTCAAGTCCAATGGCCCAAATGGACGCCAGAAGTCCTTGTTACGCGCTTGGCGAACCGCGGGGTGACAGGACTCTGGCCTCACCAGTACGAGGCCGCCGACCTGGCATTCCGTGGCCGAAACGTGATCATCTCCACCGGCACGGCCTCGGGGAAGTCCCTCGCGTACCTGACTCCCGCGGTCGCCACCTGCCTCGACGGCGGCACGATCCTGTACCTCACGCCGACCAAGGCCCTGGCCGCCGACCAGCTGCGCAGCCTGCGCGAACTGCGCATCACCCAGCTGCGCGCCGCCTGCTTCGACGGCGACACGCCGTTCGAGGAACGTACGTGGGTGCGCCAGCACGCCAACTACGTCCTGACGAACCCGGACATGCTCCACCGAAGCATCCTCCCTCGTCACGCCCAATGGTCGTCGTTCTTCCGCCGGTTGCGCATGGTCGTCGTGGACGAGTGCCACGGCTACCGCGGCGTCTTCGGCTCCCACGTCGCCCAGATCCTGCGCCGCCTGCGCCGCGTCTGCGCCCGGTACGGCTCTCGTCCCACATTCCTGCTCGCGTCGGCGACGGCCAGCGAGCCGGGGGCGTTCGCGATGAGGCTGACGGGGCTTGAGATGGACGAGGTGACGGTGGACGCCTCGCCCAAGGGTGCGACCACCATCGCGCTGTGGGAGCCGCCTCTGACGGAGCTACGGGGCGAGGGAGGGGCACCTGTACGGCGGACGGCTACGGCGGAGGCGGCGGACCTGCTGGCGGATCTCGTCCTGGCGGACGTCCGCACGCTCGCCTTCGTCCGCTCCCGCCGCGGCGCCGAGACGGTCGCCCTGACGGCCCGCGCCAAACTCGCCGACGTGGCCTTCTCCCTCTCAGCCCGCTTCCCGAGTACGCCCACCCCGACCGACGCACCCCGGACGACACAAACTCCGACGAACATCCCAGCCGCCAGCCAGGCGCCAAGAACCCCAACGAACGCCCCCAACATCACCCATAGGGCAGACGCTCCAGCGGATGTATCTGGCGCAACCCAGACGCCGGACACCTCAACGGACCCCTCTGACGCAACCCCGGCAGGGGGCACCTCCGCGGACCCGTCTGAGGCGACCCAGACAGCGGGGACTTCCACGGACTCGTCTGGCGCGATCCGGACGACTGGCACCTCCACCGACCCGTCCGACGCGGGCCAGACAGCGGACACCTCCACCCACCCGTCTAACACGGCCCGGACGACTGACACCTCCACCGACCCGTCCGACGCGGGCCAGACAGCGGACACCTCCACCCACCCGTCTAACACGGCCCGGACGACTGGCACCTCAACGGACGCGCGGGGCGCAACCAAGGCAGTGGGCACCTCAACGGACGCTTCTGGCGCAATCCGAATGGCGGACAGCCTTACGGGGACGCAGCCCATCGCAAGTCGCGCCACCGGCCACGATGGTGAACTGAGCGGACCAGTTCCGGAAAGCGCACTCACCTGGGCAATCCCAGACACCCCCACCCATCCGGACTGGGCCGACCTCCCCAACAAGATCGCCGCCTACCGGGCCGGTTACCTCGCGGAAGACCGCAGGGTCCTGGAAAAGGCCCTCCGCGCAGGAACGCTCATGGGCCTCGCCACCACGAACGCCCTCGAGCTGGGCGTGGACGTCTCAGGCCTGGACGCCGTGCTGATCGCAGGCTGGCCCGGCACCCGTGCCTCCCTCTGGCAGCAAGCGGGCCGGGCGGGCCGCGACGGCCAGGACGCACTCGCCGTGCTGATCGCCAGGGACGACCCATTGGACACCTACCTCGTACACCACCCCCAGGCCCTGTTCGGCCGGCCCGTCGAGACGATCGTCCTCGATCCCGACAACCCGTACGTGCTGGGCCCTCACCTCTGCGCCGCGGCCGCCGAGATCCCGCTGACCGACGACGACCTGCCCATCTTCGGCACCACCACCTCAACCGTCCTCGAGGACCTGGTCGCCCAGGGGCTGCTCAGAAGGCGTCCCGCGGGCTGGTTCTGGACCAGACGCGAGCGCGCCACCGACCTCGCCGACATCCGGGGCGGTGGAGGCGCCCCCATCCAGGTCGTGGAGTCGTCCACCGGCCGCCTCCTGGGCAGCGTGGACGAGCCGTCCGCCCACACCACGGTGCACACAGGCGCGGTCTATCTCCACCAGGGCGAGACCTTCCTGGTGGAGCTCCTCGATCTGGAGGCCGGAGTGGCCCTGGTCTCGAGCGCCAACCCGGACTTCACCACGTTCGCTCGCGACATAACCGACATTTCCATCCTCGCCACCGAACGCTCCCACCCACTGGGCCCCGGCACCCTGCACTTCGGCGAGGTGGAGGTGACCCGGCAAGTGGTCTCCTACCTCAAAAGACGCCTCCAATCAGGCGAAATGCTCGGCGACGAGCCCCTCGACCTGCCGCCACGCACCCTCCGCACCCGCGCCGTCTGGTGGACGCTCCCCGCCTCGGCCGTGGCCCCTCTCGCGGAGGCCGGCATCGACCTCGGCGGAGCCGCCCACGCCGCCGAGCACGCCGCCATCGGCCTGCTCCCCCTCTTCGCCACCTGCGACCGCTGGGACATCGGCGGCGTCTCCACCGAGCTCCACGCCGACACAGGGCTCCTCACGGTCTTCGTGTACGACGGCCACGAGGGCGGCGCGGGATTCGCCGAACGCGGCTACGCCCGCGCGGCGGACTGGCTGACCGCCACGCGCGAGGCCATAACGTCCTGCGAATGCGAACGGGGCTGCCCTTCCTGCATCCAGTCGCCGAAATGCGGCAACGGCAACGAACCCCTGGACAAACGAGGCGCCGTTCGCCTCCTCAACACGCTGCTGACACCCCAGTAAAAGCCGCTGTGGCGCGCGCGGCAACGCCCACCGCCCCCGCCAAGAACCTCTGAACTCATTTCATCCAGGCGGGTAACACCGTCGCCCCAAGCTCCAAGAGCCCCGCTCCACCTGCAACGTCGCGCGGCCATCCGAGACGACGCCGCCCTCCACGCCCCAAGCCCCGGCCGACCAACATCCACGCTCTACACCCATGCCAGGACCCTTTTTGTAAGGGTCCTGACATAGCCATTCTTCAGAATGAATTCAGCTCTCGCCACCCGTGTGCCGGCGAAGGGCGTAAGCGCGTTCCTCGTCCGCTTCCTTATTTTCATCGTCGGCAGCCCAGAAATCGGCCGACCCAGGCTGTGGGCGCTCCCAGAAACCACTGTCCTCCATGGACCTGGGCGACGGCGGCAGGTAGTCGTCCCACCGATCTTCGATCCGTACGGCGGGCCGCGCGGGGGAGGCGTCGGACTCGGGAACGTCCGTGACCGCGGAACTGGGCAAGGCGATACGGACCGGCCCCTGACGGGTCTCCGCGATGCCTCGAACCTCTCCCACTTCAGCCTGGAGCGGAAGCACGGCGGGCACCTCCTTGCGCTTCTGATCGAGCGCGGGCGACGGCGTCCGGTCGGAATCCGCCGTGTCAGGCCGCTCCGCTGATAACGGCTGCTGGGCCTGCGACCGGTCGGGAACGCGAGTCTTGGCGACCGCCAGGATCACGGCGGGCCGTCGGCGGGGCACCGCCGCGCTGACAGGAACGCTGTCGCTCCCCTGGCTGACCTGCGCCCCACTGGCCGACGGCGTACCCGCAGCCACAGCGGTCGTACGGGACGCGGCGCCGCCTTCCGCGACCGCGGCGAGCGCGCGCCGACGCGCCCAGGCACCCGCGTGGGCGCCGACCAGCAACAGGAGGATGCCTCCCGCGACGTAGACGCCGTACTGGCCGAGGTTCCCGATCGGCGACTCACCCGACTGCGCCTTCGCGTCGACGGGAACGGACTGCGTGCCGTTCTTCGTATCGGCTGGGGTGAGACCTCCCGTCGGGTCGACGGTCGGGATCGGGAGGTTGCCGTTGGGGTCGGTGTCGGGTATAGCCGGCAGCTGGCTGGTAGGCCTCTTATGAGTCGTCGGCTTGCTCGTCGGCAGGGTCTGCTTCTTGGCCGGGAGAGTGGGCAGCGAATCGACGTTCTTGGTCTTGGGCGTCCGGGCATCGGCGGTCTTCTTGGGCTTGGGCGCCGCCGGGAAAGTGACGTATGCGGCGGCCGAATTGCCCGATCCGATCGAGCCGCCGTCGCCGTCACCCCTGAACGCCTTGACCGTGAACCCCACCTTCTGCCCATTGGCCTTGCTCGGCACGGCCAGTGCCGCCTGGCACGAGGATCCGGCGCACGCGCTGTCGGCGGGCAGTCTCCCCACGATGCCGGACTGGCTGTTGGAGACCTCATATGACTGCAGGTCAGGCTCGGAGCCCTTGCTCCAGGTCACGAGGACCTTGGTGGTGCCCTGCCTGGTCGCGTTCACGTTGCCCGGCACTTCGGGCGGCCGCCGCAGCTTGAACGTGCTGGTCGCGTACCCGGTGCCGGTGATCTCTCCCTTGAGGGTCACAGTGAAGGTGCCGTTGGGGGCGTTACCGGCGTCGAACGTCCCGGAGATCGTCTGGCTCGCTCCACCTCCGGCGACCTTCCGGCTGGGCGTGGAGGGGCCTTCGACGTACAGGCCCACATTCAGCTGCATCACGCCCGTATGCGCGGAAACTGTCACAGACGAGTTCGCAACCACCTGACCGTCGGAGGGCGAGGTGATCTGCCCGTCGGCCCGCAACTTCACCGCGGCGGCCTGAGCGGATCCGCCAAGTGCGATGGTTCCCGCCACGATCACGCCTGCGGCCACCACTCTGCCGACTACCGTCACGACGCTTCCTCCATCGAGAGCCTCGCGCCGCCTGACCGCCTGGGGGCGTTCACGCGACGACCGGAAGTGCAGTCCGCCCGGCCGATACGGTCACCGACCGCCCCCGGACCCGCACCCTAGCGACTTCGTCCCAGCTCTCCCAAGCGTCCTGTCGCATACGGCATGGACTGAGGGTAAGCGGAACCTTACGGGACATACACAACTCTTGGACACCACGTCTAAGTAGTCGTGACTGGATTGCGACCTAACCCCGTCAGCCTCAAGCGCCACATCGCTTTTCGCACCATTCGAGTCATGTGCCGGGTCAGACCATGCTCTATCCCCCTGACCCCATGGCCAGCGGATTGGGGGACGAGAGCCTTGGCGCATTTGTCTGTCTACACTTCTGGCCGTGACTGGAAGCGAACGTGGTGGCTCCTTCTATGACGTGCCTCATGTCTTCGAGCGGTACCTCAGTCATCGGCACAGCGGCGTGTCGAGTCCCAACTACGTGATGGAGGAACCGGCTCTCCTGGAGGAGTTGGGCACGGTCGCGGGGCTTCGGGTGCTGGATCTCGGCTGCGGGGACGCGGCCATCGGGCAGGTCCTGTTGAACGCTGGTTGCCGTAGTTACCTGGGACTGGACGGCTCGGCGGCGATGGTCGAGGCGGGCAATGCGGCCTTGCGCGGAACCTCCGGCCGCGTGGAGATGGTCGACATCGAGGACTTCTCCGCTCCACCGTCGTCTTTCGATCTGATCGTTTCGCGGTTGGCTTTTCACTATGTCAATGACATCCAGCCCGTGCTGGCCGCCTGTCATGCGTGCCTGTCACCCGGCGGGCGCATCGTTTTCACCGTCGTTCATCCCGTTCTGACTTCGTACGACTCCGGGACTCGGGAGAAGCGCACATCGTGGGTTGTCGATGACTACTTCGTCGACGGGCCGCGGGCGAGGAGCTGGATGGGCGGCACCGTCACCTGGTTTCATCGCACCGTTGAGGATTATGTGGTCGCCCTGATGAGGACGGGTTTTACCCTGACTTCTCTGCGGGAGTGCCAGCCCAGGGAGGATCGCTTCAACGGTGATGTCGCCGAGCTGGCGCGTCGGCGTCGTGTCCCGCTCTTCCTGCTGCTTGCCGGTACGCGCACCGGATGAATGATCGTTGCCGTTGAGGCCGGACCGCCGTCCCGGAAGATTCCTCCCTGCCTTCGAGGCCGCGACGCCGCACGGAGGCGGTTCCTCCTTCCCTCCGAGGCCGCGACGCCGTACGCAGGCGGTTCCTCCTTCCCTCCGAGGCCGCGACGCCGTACGCAGGCGGTTCCTCCTTCCCTCCGAGGCCGCGACGCCATACCCGGTGGTTCCTCTCCCCCCTTCGAGGTCGCGGCGCCGTATCCGGTGATTTCCGGTGCCTTCGGGGGCGCGATGCCTGGCTTGGGCGGTTACTCGATCATGGTGTTGTCACTGCTGGGCCGGCGCGGGCCCTGCCTGTCAACGTGCGTGTACCTAATAGCGGTAGCGAGATCGGCAACGAGGTCCAGACGTCGGCGACCTCGTTGGTGATTTCGCATTGGGTGAGCTCGACGCCGTTCTGCGTGGCGAGGGCGGCGGCTCTGGCGCAGGCGCCTTCAGGGTTGACGATCGCTAGTTTGGCTGCTGCCAGGGCGCTGAGGTCGGCGGCGCCGTTCACGCGGTGGAGTGCCACGCGTACCGAGCCGACCGTGGCGAACGCGGTGGCGACCACCATCAAGAGGCCCATGAGGGCTACGCCCCAGAGTGTGGCTGAGCCTCGTTCCTTGGGATTGATCGGTGCCTCCCCTCTCTGTTGAGTCTCGTTGCTTCATGGCGCCCGCCCGTCGGCGGTGCCGCCTTTCCTCACTGCGTCAGGGATTTCCGGCCTCGGTGTCGGCCGTAGCCGTCGCGGATATGCGGACCGCCGGTAGGGGCTGGGCCCAGGGCGGTCGTACTTCTACCGTGATCTCGACTCTTGTGGTCTTCGTTTCGCGGGTTACGGTCACCTGTGCGTCCGCGCGGCTGGCTGAGCGGGCTCGGGCGCTGACCTGCTCCAGTGGCTCGCCTCTGGCTGCGGCTCGCGCTGCCGCGCGGGCCGCGTCCACGCACTCGAACTGGGCGCCGACGACTTGGATGGCCCACAATGCGGCTGCCAGGACGACCATGAGCGCGGGCAGCATCGCGGCGGTCTCGGCCGTGACCGACCCCCGCGATGCCGACCGCTTCGCGCCCATGGAGGTCCGCGGGTGGCGGAGGGTCATCCGTTGGCGGTGTTGAGTGCTCGGTCGATGAGCGATGTCAGCATTTCCTGGACCTCTGGACTGCTCACTACCTTGAACAGGAGCGCGGCGAAGGCGCAGGCCGCGATGGGGTCCACCCTTGGCGGTGCGGGTCGAGTTCGGCCGAGGCGGTCTTGAACAGGTACTCGGCGCGCGGGTAGGACAGACGGCCGCGCCCGGTGATGGGGCAGACGTCGCCGGATGCCGGCGCGCGGCGGCCGGAGGCGGGAGCGCGCCGGTCGGCCAGGAACACCGGCCCGGCGGTGCGGCCGATCAGCAGGCGGGGCAGCAGCCGGGCCGTCGGGGTGGCCCAGTGCACGTACTCGATGGCGCCGCCCTTGCTGGTGACGCGGGCGC
>NZ_JBFAMX010000104.1:0-26377 GCF_040659615.1 Nonomuraea sp. NPDC049784 | reverse complement strand
TGAGGGCGGACAGGCCGCTCCCCCACGTGCCGGTCACGGTGATCAGCACGGGTGCGCGGAGCGCGGTCCGGCTGGCAGGCCTCCTGTCCGCCCGGCTCGTACGCCTGCCGGGATCCGGGCGCCATGTCCAGCTCGAGAATCCCCAGGCGATCGCCGACGCCGTCTCAGACGGCCGGGACGGGTGACGACGGCCTAGGATCGATCCGGGACCCATTCATAGGGGGTAGGCGTGGACATCACCGTCGTCGGCGAAGGCGCCGTCCTGGCCGCACCCGACGTCCTGCGGCTGCACGCGGGCGTCGAGGTCCGCAGGGCCGCCGCGGCGGAGTCCTTCACCGCCGTCAGATCCGCCGCCGCCCGGCTGGCAGAGGTGCTGGTCCGGGCCGGCATCGCTGCGGAGGACGTGCGCACGGTGGAGCTGTCGCTGGGGCCGGAGTACGAGGCATACCCGAAGGTGGCCGCGTACCGGGCCGCCCAGGGCGTGGAGGTGATCGTCCGAGACCTGACCCGGGCCGACCACGTCATCGACACGGTGGCCGGAGTAGGGGAGGAGGCCAGGCTGAACGGCGTGGCGTTCGAGGTGTCCGACCCGTCCGGCTTCCTGAGGGAGGCCAGGGCGAGAGCCTTCCGAGACGCCGCCGCCAAGGCGGCCCACTACGCCGAGCTGGCCGGCCGCCCCCTGGGCAGGGTGGTCTCGGTGAGCGAGGAGATCAAGGGCGGCGGCCCCCAGCCCCTCCGCCTGGCCGCGGCGGCGGCCGAGAGCGGCGCGTCCATCAGCCCGGGCCGCCAGACGCTGACGGTGACCGTCCAGCTCGGCTACGACTTCGCTTAGACGCCTCCGCGGCTGACCCGAGCTCCTCCGCCACCCCGCCGTACTTCGGCGGGGTCCCTTGAGGAAGCGGCGCGTGCGGGTCAGACGGTTTCGCCGGAGAGGGAGTCGAGCCAGTCGAGCAGGCGGGCACACTGCCGGGTCATGATCTCGGGGTCGCGCAGGGCGTTGGCCAGCAGGGACATGCCCTGGTAGGCGCCCACCAGGGTCAGGGCCAGCCCCTCGGGGTCGGGCAGCCCGAGCTCGCGGAACTGGCGTTCGGCCCAGTCGATCAGCAGCCGGATGACCCTGCCCGCCTCCACGTCCAGGCCGCCCTCGTCGCGTTTGTCGAGCTCGGCGGCGAGGGTTCCGGTCGGGCAGCCGTAGCGGGCGGCGAGGTCGCGCTGGCTGACCCACCCCTCCACCAGGCTCTTGAGCCGTTCCCTCGGGTCGTCGAGGCGCTCGAGGCGGTCGGTGAGGATCTCGAGCTGCCGGGCGTGCTCGGCGAGCGCGGCCGCGACCAGCTCGTCCTTGGTCTTGAAGTAGTAGTACACGTTGCCCACCGGGACGTCGGCGGCGCGCGCGATGTCGGCGATGGTGGTGCGCTCCGCCCCCTGCCGGTGCACGACTTGGGCGGCGGCGGCCATCAGCCGCTGCCGCTTGGCGGCCGCGGTCTTGACCCGGGAGCGCGTTGAGTCAGTCACCTTACTAACTATAGGCGCCGGAGTCGTGCTATGGTCTCTCTTGTCGGTAAGTCAGCCGACTAACTAACTTCGAGGAGAATCATCATGATCGTCGTCACGGGAGCCACGGGGAACGTCGGCCGTACGCTGGTCCGGCTGCTGGCCGAGGCAGGCGAAGAGGTCACCGCCGTGTCCCGCCGCATCACCGGCGCGGACGTGCCCGAGGGCGTACGCGCCGTCGCCGCCGACCTGGGAGACCCCGCCGGCCTGCGCCCGGCCCTGGAGGGCGCCGACGCCGTGTTCCTCCTCACGGGCGGCGACCTGTTCGCCAGGGAGCCCAAGGAGATCGTCGCCGCGGTGAGCGGGCCGGGCAGGGTCGTCCTGCTCTCCTCACAGGGTGTCGTGACCCGCCCGGAGAGCGAGTCACACGGCCGCTTCGGAGCGGAGATGGAACGCGCGGTCATGGACTCAGGAGCGCGATGGACGATCCTGCGGCCGGGTGGCTTCGCCTCCAACAGGTTCGCGTGGGCCCAGCCGGTTCGCGCGAGCCGCACGGTCGCCGCGCCGTTCGGCGACGTCGGGCTGCCGGTCATCGACCCCGACGACATCGCCGAGGTGGCGGCCGCGGTGCTGCGCCAGCCCGGCCATGACGGGCGGATCTACGAGCTCACCGGACCGGAGCTGGTGACCCCGCGCCAGAGCGCCGCCGACATCGGCGAGGCGCTCGGCGAGGTGGTCACGTTCGTGGAGCAGAGCCGCGAGGAGGCTCGCGCGGAGATGCTGGCGTTCATGCCGGGGCCGGTCGCGGACACCACCCTGGCCATCCTCGGCGAGCCGACCCCGGCCGAACAGCGGATCAGCCCGGACGTCGAGCACGTGCTCGGCCGAGCTCCCCGCCCGTTCGCCGCCTGGGCCCGCCGCAACGCCGCGGCCTTCCGCTGACCCCGCCTCACCGGGTCACCGCCGATGCCCGGGCTCCGTCCGCGCCGGAGTGCCGGATCCGGCGCCGGAGTGCCGCGTGCTGCTGCCCGCCTGTTTCGGCCGCCCCTCCGATCGCGGTCCGAGACCCGGGCCGGTGGAGGGCGCGGCCGGAGGTTCGCAGGGTCAGGGGAGGGCGAGCATGCGGTCCAGGGCCACCTTGGCCCAGTGGGCGGTGTCCTCGTCCACCGTGATCTGGTTGACGACCTCGCCCAGCACCAGGGACTCCAGGGCCCACACCAGGTGCGGCAGGTCGATCCGGTTCATGGTCGAGCAGTAGCACACCGTCCTGTCCAGGAACGAGATGCTCTTGTCGGGGAACATCTGGGCCAGGCGCTTGACCAGGTTGAGCTCCGTGCCGATCGCCCAGCTCGAGCCGGCCGGCGCCGCCTCCAGGGTCTTGATGATGTGCTCGGTCGAGCCCACGTGGTCGGCCTTGAGCACGACCTCATGGCGGCACTCGGGGTGCACCAGGACGTTCACACCGGGGATGCGGGATCGTACGTCGTCGACCGAGTCCGCCGTGAAGCGGCCGTGCACCGAGCAGTGGCCGCGCCAAAGGATCATCCTCGCCCGCTCCAGCTGCTCCGGGGTGAGGCCGCCGTTCGGCCGGTGCGGGTTCCAGACGACGCAGTCCTCCAGGGACATGCCCATCTCCAGCACCGCCGTGTTGCGGCCCAGGTGCTGGTCGGGCAGGAACAGCACCTTCTCGCCGCGCGAGAACGCCCAGTCCAGGGCGCGGCGGGCGTTGGAGGAGGTGCAGACCGCGCCGCCGTTCCTGCCGCAGAAGGCCTTGATGTCGGCGCTGGAGTTCATGTATGTGACAGGGATCACCTGATCGGCGAGACCGGCGTCCTCCAGGGCGTCCCAGCACTCCTCGACCTGGTCGAACGTGGCCATGTCCGCCATCGAGCACCCGGCCGCCATGTCAGGCAATATCACCTTCTGCGTACCGGCCGTCAGGATGTCGGCGGACTCGGCCATGAAGTGCACCCCGCAGAAGACGATGAACTCCGCCTCCGGCCGGGCCGCCGCCTGCTGGGCGAGCTTGAACGAGTCACCCGTCACGTCGGCGAACTGGATGACCTCGTCGCGCTGGTAGTGGTGCCCGAGCACGAACAGGCGGTCGCCGAGCGCCTCCTTCGCCTTCCGGGCCCGTTCCACCAGGTCGGGGTCGGAGGCGGGCGGCAGCTCGCCCGGGCACTCGACCCCCTTCTCGCTGTGCGGATCGGCGCCCTGGCCGAGGACGAAGTGCGGCAGTCCAGTCTGGGTGGCCATGGCCATACCCCCTTATCGTCGAATTGACGATACTCATGATGACACACGGACGAACCTGCTTATTACGGGGGTAGGCGCCTCGGGAATGTGTGGCATGGGCCAGGTGTTGGTAGCGTCATTAGTAGGACGTCGGAAACAGACAGCCGGGTTAGGGAGTCAGCAGATGACGGTTGAGAGCAGCGAGACCACGGCGCAGGGCCTGATCCTGACTGACGCGGCCGCCGCCAAGGTCAAGAACCTGCTCGAGCAGCAGGGCGAGGAAGGTCTGCAGCTGCGGGTCGCCGTGCAGCCGGGTGGTTGCTCCGGACTGCGTTACCAGCTCTTCTTCGACGACCGTTCGATGGACGGCGACGTGGTGTCGGACTTCGGGGGCGTCGGCGTGGTCACCGACCGCATGAGCGCTCCCTACCTGATGGGCGCCACCATCGACTTCGTCGACACCATCGAGAAGCAGGGCTTCACCATCGACAACCCCAACGCCACGGGCTCTTGCGCCTGTGGTGACTCGTTCAACTAGTCGGTGGCCGCGTGGTCCCGCTTGCTTTATGCGAGCGGGACCTTCGCGTATTCTCGTGTGGCTCATTGGCCTGCTGACAACGAGGAAGAAGAATCCCGTGCGCATCGCCGTTACCGGCTCCATCGCGACAGACCACCTGATGACCTTCCCAGGAAGTTTCGGCGATCAGTTGATCGCCGAGCAGCTTGACCGGGTGTCACTCTCGTTCCTGGTCGATGACCTTCAGATCCGTCGCGGTGGTTGCGCCGCGAACATCGCGTTCGGCATGGCCTGCCTGGGCCTGAAGCCGGTCCTCGTGGGCGCCGTCGGCAACGACTTCGCCGATTACCGCTCGTGGCTGGAGCGCCACGGCGTCGACTGCGACTCCGTGCACATCTCTGAGACCCAGCACACCGCGCGTTTCCTGTGCACCACCGACCAGCACCACAACCAGATCGCCTCGTTCTACACCGGCGCCATGGCCGAGGCGCGGCTGATCGAGCTGCGGCCCGTCGCCGACCGCCTGAACGGTCTCGACCTGGTGCTGATCAGCCCCAACGACCCCGACGCGATGCTGCGCCACACCGACGAGTGCCGCCAGCGCGGCATCCCGTTCGCCGCCGACATCTCCCAGCAGCTCGCGCGGATGGAGGACGAGCAGATCCGCCAGCTCGTGGACGGCGCCGCGTACCTGTTCTCCAACGACTACGAGAAGGGGCTCATCGAGCAGAAGACCGGCTGGTCCGACGAGGAGATCCTGCACCGGGTCGGCGTCCGGATCACCACGCTCGGTCCCAAGGGCGCCGTCATCGACCGGAGGGACGAGCCGTCCATCGCCGTGGCCCCCTCGCCCGAGCGGGGCAAGGCCGACCCCACCGGCGTCGGCGACGCCTTCCGCGCCGGGTTCCTGTCGGGCCTGGCCTGGGGGCTGCCGCTGGAGCGCTGCGGCCAGATCGGCAACCTGACCGCCACCCACGTGCTGGAGCGCGTCGGCGGCCAGGAGTATGAGCTCGGCCAGCAGGTCTTCCTCGAGCGTTTCAGCGCCGCCTACGGCGCCGACGCCGCGGCGGACATCGCCGAGCACGTCCGCTGCTACCACCCGTAACCGTGATGAGCCGCCCCGCCCGACGCGGCGGGGCGGCCTCCGTGGCCCGTTTCCCCAGGCTTTCCGGTACGGCCGGGCTCAGCCCCTGGCGTACACGTGGTGCATGAACTCGGCGAGCTGGGCGTCGGGCAGGTGCTGGGCCAGGTCCGACTCGCTGATGATGCCGACGATGCGGTCGCCCTCCAGCACCGGCAGCCGCTTGATCTGGTTCTCCTCCATCTTGGTGAGCGCCTCGTCCACGCTCGTGTCCGGGGTGACGAAGACGAGCCCGCCGGCCAGCTCGCCCGCCGTCACCTTCGACGGGTCGTGTCCCGCCGCGATGCACTTGATCACGATGTCGCGGTCGGTGATGATGCCCTTAACGCGCTCGTCCGGCCCGCACACGGGCAGCGACCCCACGTTGCTGTCGCGCATCAGTTGGGCCGCCCGGTCGAGCGTCTCGTGCGCCCCGACACACTGCGCTCCCGGACTCATCAGGTCACGAGCGGTCTCGTGCGGATGTCCGCTGGTCATGGCTTTCCCCCGAAAGTCGGTGACTTCGTACGGGGAGCCTCTACCCACCCATTTCGGGAAAAGTCAGTAATTACGCCTTACGTGGATCGCCCAGCCGCCCTCGGGCAGCTCGTACGAGCCCACGTGCCGGTGCGACTTCAGCCTGCACCACGCCGGCACGTCCGTATAAGCCGCCGGGTCGTCGGCCAGCACGGCCACCACGGCGTTGAGCGGGACGTAGTTGATCTGCTCGGCGAGCATGATGATCGGGATCGGGCACTTCTTCCCGAGTGCGTCGATCGTCAGAGCCGGCTGGGTAACCTCGGTCATGCGACTCCTGCGTCCTGGCGGATGCGGCGCACCAGATCGGGCAGCACGGCGAGGAACCTGTCGACCTCGGCCGCGGAAGTGCCCCTGGGCAGCGACACCCGGACATTCCCATGGGTCAGCACGCCCATCGCTTCAAGAACGTGCGATGGACGAAGCGTACTAGCGGTGCACGAGCTGCCTGACGAAACGGCGAAACCAGCCTTGTCCAGCTCGGTCAGGAGCGCCTCGCCGTCGACGTACAGGCACGAAAAGGTCACGATGTGCGGCGCCCGATCGACGGGGTCGCCGATGACCTCCACGTCCGGGACGATCTTCGGCACCGTCTCCCTGATCCTCCCGACGAGCTCGGACAGCCGCGCCTGCTCCTGCGCCGCCTCCGCGGCCATCGCGCGCAGGGCGGCCGCCGCCGCGACGATGCCGGGCACGTTCTCGAACCCCGGCACCCGCCGCCGCTCCCGCTCGTCCTCCGGCAGGAACGAGCGGAACCGCGTGCCCTTGCGCACCACCAGCACGCCCACCCCGGCGGGGCCGCCCCACTTGTGGGCGCTGGCGGTGAGCACCGACCAGCCGGGCGGTATCGGCATCCTGCCCGCCGTCTGCGCCGCGTCCACCAGCAGCGGGACCCCATGGGCGCGGCAGGCCGCGGCGGCCTCGGCCACCGGCTGCGCCGTGCCGACCTCGTGGTTGGCCGTCTGCAGGCAGGCCAGCGCGGCGCCGGGCCGGGCGACCGCCTCGGCGAACCGGTCGAGATCGACCCGCCCCGTGAGGTCCACGCCCACCATCTCGACCGTGCCGCCGTCGCGTTCGTGCACTCCACCGGCGTGCAGCACGCTGGAGTGCTCCACCGCGCTCGTCACCAGGTGGCGCCCGGCCCTGCGCCTGCCGTGTAGGGTGCCGAGGACGCCGAGATGCACGGCCTGTGTGCCGGACGAGGTGAATGACACCTCGTCGGGACGCGCGCCGAGCGCCTCGGCCACCTCCGTGCGGGCCTGCTCGAGCAGCAGGTGCGCGCGGCGGGCCTGGCCGTACAGTCTCGCGGGGTCGGCCCAGCCGACGTCGATCGCCGCCAGCAGCGCCTCGCGTGCCTGAGGGTGGAGCGGCTCGCTCGAAGCCGCGTCGAAGTACGCCACGAGACTTATCGTCCCACTTGCGGCGCCATCGAGGGGTCGCGCGGTAGGGCGAAGCACCTGCACGCTAATGTGTCTGCAATCAGCTGTGCATCTGGAAATAGGAGCGCCCAAGGGAAAGACTCTTGGGCTTCATCTGTGGGGTAGGCGATCCGTGAGTCCGACTCGCCGTACGACGCGGCGTTCGTTGGCCCGGCGCAGGGTGCCACGCGCCGCCGCTTTGGCGTTGCTGCTGGCCACTGCTACGGCGTGTGCTAATGACGTACCCAAGGCCGACTGGTCCCGCGGCCTTCTTCCTGACCATGTCACCGAGCAGGGAGACGTGGTCCAGAGTCTGTGGAACGGGGCCTGGATCGCCGCCCTCGCCACGGGCGCCGTCGTCATCGTCCTGATCGTGTGGGCGGCGATCTTCCACCGCAAGCGCAAGGCCAAGGCCGATCTCCCGCCGCAGGTGCGCTACAACCTGCCGATCGAGATGCTCTACACCTTGATCCCGCTTGTCATGGTGTCGGTGTTCTTCTTCTTCACCGCCCGGGACAGCCAGACGCTGACCCACGTGGACGGCGACGCGCCCGTGAAGGTCAAGGTCGAGGCGTTCCAGTGGAGCTGGCGCTTCACCACGACGGTCAACGGCAAGACGCTGGCGCCGGTCGCCGGCGTGCCTGTGCACGACTACCAGCAGGGCCCCCAGCTGGTCCTGCCGGCGAAGACGAAGGTCGAGTTCGATCTGTCGACCGACGACGTCATCCACTCGTTCTGGGTGCCGGAGTTCCTGTTCAAGCGGGACGTCATCCCGGGCATCAAGGAGGACAACCCGGGGCGTAAGTTCCAGATCACGACCCTTGACAGGACGGGCGTCTTCGCGGGCCGCTGCGCCGAGCTCTGCGGCGTCGACCACAGCCGCATGCTGTTCTCGGTGAAGCTCGTCCCGCAGGCTGAGTTCGACCAATACATCGCGACACACCAGGCTGGGAGTGCCCAGTGACCGCCATTCATGAACCCCTTCGCGCGCCGGCCAGGCCCGTCACCAAGGGCCAGGTGATCGCCAAGTGGCTGTCCTCCACTGATCACAAGATCATCGGGCACCTTTACCTGATCACGTCGTTCGCCTTCTTCCTGATCGGCGGCGTCATGGCGCTGATCATGCGGGCCGAGCTGGCGCAGCCGGGCATGCAGTTCACCAGCAACGAGCAGTTCAACCAGCTGTTCACCATGCACGGCACGATCATGCTGCTGATGTTCGCGACGCCGCTGTTCGCCGGCTTCGCCAACGAGCTGATGCCGCTGCAGATCGGCGCCCCCGACGTGGCGTTCCCGCGCCTCAACATGGTCAGCTACTGGCTCTATCTGTTCGGCAGCCTCATCGCCGTGTCCGGCTTCTTCACGCCGGGCGGCGCGGCCTCGTTCGGCTGGTTCGCCTACACGCCGCTGTCCAACGCGATCAACTCGCCCGGCATGGGCAGCGACCTGTGGATCATGGGCCTGGCCCTGTCGGGCCTCGGCACGATCCTCGGCGCGGTGAACTTCATCACCACGATCATCTGCATGCGCGCGCCCGGCATGACCATGTTCCGCATGCCGATCTTCGTCTGGAACGTGCTGCTGACCAGCATGCTCGTGCTGATGGCCTTCCCCGTGCTGGCCGCAGCGCTGCTCACGCTGGAGGCCGACCGCAAGCTCGGCACGCACGTCTTCGCCTCCGACAACGGCGGCGCGCTGTTGTGGCAGCACCTGTTCTGGTTCTTCGGCCACCCCGAGGTGTACATCATCGCGCTGCCGTTCTTCGGCATCGTGAGCGAGATCCTGCCGGTCTTCAGCCGCAAGCCGATCTTCGGTTACATCAGCCTCGTGGTCGCGACGATCTCGATCGCGGGTCTGTCCATCACGGTCTGGGCGCACCACATGTTCCCGACCGGGCAGGTGTTGCTGCCGTTCTTCTCGTTCATGACGTTCCTCATCGCGGTGCCGACGGGCGTGAAGTTCTTCAACTGGATAGGCACCTTGTGGCGAGGGCATCTGTCGTTCGAGTCGCCGATGCTGTTCTCGATCGGCTTCCTCATCACGTTCCTCCTGGGCGGTCTGACAGGCGTCATCCTGGCCTCGCCGCCGCTCGACTTCCCCCTCAGCGACACCTACTTCGTCGTCGCCCACTTCCACTACGTGGTGTTCGGCACGGTCGTGTTCGCCATGTTCGCGGGCTTCTACTTCTGGTGGCCCAAGTTCACCGGCAAGATGCTCAACGACAAGCTCGGCAAGCTGCACTTCTGGCTGCTGTTCATCGGCTTCCACACGACGTTCCTCATCCAGCACTGGCTGGGCATGCTGGGCTTCCCGCGCCGGTACGCCGACTACAGCGCGGCCGACGGCTTCACCGACCTCAACCTGATCTCGTCGGCGGGTGCGTTCATCCTGGGCGCCTCGACGCTGCCGTTCTTCTACAACGTCTGGAAGACCTGGCGCAGCGCGCCCAAAGTCACGGTCGACGACCCTTGGGGCTACGGCGGCTCGCTCGAATGGGCGACCTCCTGCCCGCCGCCGCGGCACAACTTCACCTCGCTGCCGCGCATCCGGTCCGAGCGCCCGGCGTTCGACCTGCACTACCCGCACGCGTCGGCCAGGCCGGCGAAGGAGGTTGAGGCCTGATGAGAGTCCAGGGTTGGCTGTTCCTCGCGTGCGGCCTGTTCTTCGCGGGCGTCGACGTCGCCTACTGGTTCTGGACCAAGGCGTCGACGGGCCACGGTGAGCCGGTCGGCACCACGGCCATGGCGATCTCGGTCGGGTTCGCGTTCATGGTCGGCTACTACCTGATGTTCACCGCGCGGCGCATCGGCGCCCAGCCGGAGGACAACAAGCAGGCCGACATCAGCGATGGCGCGGGCGAGATCGGGTTCTTCAGCCCGAGCAGCTGGTGGCCGCTGTTCCTGTGCCTGGCGGCGGCCTTCGCCTTCGCCGGGTTCGTGATCGGCTTCTGGATGTTCCTGATCGGGATCTTCCTGGTGATCATGGCCATGATCGGGTTCGTGTTCCAGTACTACCGGGGTCAGTTCTCGCACTAATTGACCTGTTTGCCGAAGCGGGCGTTTCCCTTGCGGGGGGAACGCCCGCTTTTTGGCGTTCTTTACGAGTACGCGGATGTGGTTAATCGATCACTGAGGGTAATAAAGGAGGCAGAAGCGGTTCGATCGCGGACGAGGGAGTCACTCGTGGGGCATGTAGCGAAGGGATCGGCCGGGCTGCTGGCCCTGGCACTGCTGTCAGCCTGCTCCGCGGGCAGCACATCGAAACCTAACGGGACGGCCATGGCGGGCGGGGCGCAGGCGCCCTCTGTGACGTTCTCTCCGCAGGACAAGACCGCGAACGTGGCTACGGACCAGCCCGTGGTCGTTTCGGCCCGTACGGGCGCGCTCAAGAGCGTACGGGTGGACGGAGGGAAGTCCGGCGCGCTGCAGGGCGAGCTCAGCGGCGACGGCACCCGCTGGCGCAGCACCGTCACCGCCAGGCCCAGCACGGTGTACACGGTCACGGCCGTCTCCGTCGACGGAGCGGGCAAGGAGAGCCAGACGACGAGCACGTTCACGACGGTCAAGGGCAACAAGACGTTCGACATCAAGACGATCACCCCCAACAAGGACGACACCGGCCTGACGGTCGGCGTCGGCATGCCCGTCATGATCGCCTTCGACCAGCCCATCGCCGACCGGGTGTCCGTCGAGCGCAACCTGACCGTCCGCAGCTCCAAGCCGGTGGAGGGGGCCTGGCACTGGTTCGACGACAGCCACGTGGACTTCCGTCCGGAGAAGTACTGGCCCGCGCACACCAAGGTGCAAGTGGAGGCGAACCTGGCCGGCGTGCGCGGAGGACCCGGCCTGTACGGCAAGCGCAACGTACGGCTCGATTTCAAGATCGGCCGTGAGCAGATCACCAAGGGCAGCACCGACGAGCACTTCCTGATAGTCCGGCGGGACGGCAAGAAGATCCGCGAGATGCCGATGAGCGCGGGGCAGGGAGATGCGTGGAACCACTACACCACCTCGGGCATCCACCTGGCGATGTCGCGCGAGCCCGTCACGGTCATGACCTCGCCTGACGCCGGGCCGGGACAGGCTGGGTACTACCAGCTGACGGTCTACAACACTGTCCGCATCTCCAACAGCGGTGAGTACGTCCACAGTGCGCCCTGGTCGGTGGGGTCACAGGGGAACTCGAACGTCAGCCACGGATGCGTGAACGTCAGCCCGGAGAACGCCATCTGGTTCCTCAGGAACACGTTGATCGGGGACCCGATCATCATCACCGGGTCGCCGCGGAAGCTCGAGCCCACGAATGGGTGGGGGCATTGGCAGGAGAACTGGAAGGATTGGCTCAAGTGGAGCGTGCTCAAGGCGGGCCCGACCATCACGTTCTGATGCCGGTTTCGTAACGCCCTGGACGCCACACCCGTCCCCTGGCCGTGCCGCTCGCTGTCGTCGCCTGACCCGTTGCGGCCGGAGCTGTCTTGGCGCTCGGCCGCAGTCCGGGACGCCCGCGTGCCGTCGCGTCGCGCCCTATTCCGGGAAGGCGGATGGCCGAGCGCGCCACGGTGAGGGGCGCGCTCGAAAGCGCACGTCAGGCGTGGCCGAAGGAGGCGCTGGCCTCGACCCAGCGGTCGAGGGTGGCGGCGGCCGCGCCCGAGTCGACGGCCTGGACCGCGCGGGCGTAGCCGTCGGTCATGGCGGCGTCGAGGTCGTCACCGGGCCCGTTGAGCGCCACCAGGGCCGCGGCGGCGTTCAGCAGGACGGCGTCGCGCACCGGACCTGTCTTGCCCTGCACCAGGTCGCGCACGGCCTGGGCGTTGAAGGTCACGTCGCCGCCCCGCAGCGAGCCCACGTCGGCGCGCGGGATGCCGAGCACGCTCGGGTCGAACGTGGCCTGCGTGGCTGTGCCGTCCCTGACCACCCAGACCGTCGAGGTGCCCGCGATGGTCAGCTCGTCGAGCCCGTCGTCGCCGCGGAACACCAGGGCCGTGACGCCGCGCTCGGCGAAGACTCCGGCCAGCACGGGCAGCATGCGCGGGTCGAAGACGCCGATGGCCTGGGCGGCGGGGCGGGCCGGGTTGGTGAGCGGGCCCAGGAAGTTGAAGACCGTGGGCACGCCGATCTCCTTGCGCGGCGGCCCGGCGAAGCGGAGCGCGGGGTGGTAGACCGGGGCGAAGCAGAAGGCGATGCCCGCCTCGCGCGCCACCTGGGCGGTCTGCTCGGGCGTGAGGTCGAGCCGGATCCCCAGGTGCTCCAGGACGTCGGCGGCGCCGCACGAGGACGAGGCCGCGCGATTGCCGTGCTTGACCACCCGGGCGCCCGCGGCGGCGGCCACGATGGCGGCCATCGTCGAGACGTTGACGGTGTGGGCGCGGTCGCCTCCCGTGCCGACGATGTCCACCACGGGCCCCTCCACGCTCAGCGGCGTGGCCAGCTCCAGCATGGTGCGGGCCAGGCCCACCACCTCGGCCACCGTCTCACCCTTGGCGCGCAGCGCGATCGCGAAACCGGCGATCTGGGCGGACGTCGCGGCGCCGGACATGATCTCCCGCATCGCCCAGGCCGTCTCGTCGGAGGTGAGGTGCTCTCCGGACAGGAGAGCGGAGAGCAGGGTGGGCCAGGTCGTCCGGGAGTCCATGGGCACCTACTTGGCGTTGAGTCGGGTGGAGGAGCGGCGGCGCATCAGGTCGGCCACCGTGTCGGCGACGACCATGGGCTCCAGCGGCTGCGACACGACGGCGTCGGCCTTGGACCACTCGGCCAGCCAGCGGTCGTCGCGCCTGGCGATGATCAGGCAGATGGGTGGGCAGTCGTAGACCTCGTCCTTGGCCTGGCGCGAGATGCCCATGCCGCCCGCGGGCTGCGTCTCGCCGTCGAGGACGGCCACGTCGATCTCGCCTGAGCCCAGCCACTGATGGACCTTCGGCTCGGTGGCGCACTCCACGATCTCCACGAGGGGTACGTCGGCCGCGGGGCGCCTGCCGATGGCCTGGCTCACCTCAGCCCTGGTGGCGGCGTCGTCGCTGTAGACGAGGACCCTCATCGTGTCGCCGGTGCTCCCAGTGGACGTCACTGTCGCGCTCACTATCCCTTGTAGCGGTATGGTCACCTCGGATGGTACCGGTGCGCCGGTGTGCATTCCCAGGCCACCATGTCTGGCAGGGGGTTTTGGGGCGATTTTCCCAGGTTGCTTCCCGGTTTGTACCTGCTAACCGGGGGGTCGTGCGCGGGACCGACCACTGGAGCCGCAATAATGCTGCCCGTGGCGACAGCATCCGCAATAACTTCGACGACGACAGCACAGTCGTACCGCAGACCCAATCTGGTCAGTGTCGGGACGATCGTCTGGCTGTCCTCCGAGCTCATGTTCTTCGCGGCGCTGTTCGCGATGTACTTCACCATCCGGTCAGTGAGCGAGGGCAACGGCCTCGTCTGGGGCCCCGCGCTGCACAAGGCGGGCCTCGAGGTCGCAGAGGGCGCTCACCTGAACATCCCGTTCGCGACGGTCAACACGATCATCCTGGTTCTGTCGAGTGTGACGTGCCAGCTAGGCGTGTGGGCCGCAGAGAAGGGGCAGGTCCAAAAGCTCCGCTTCTGGTACTTCATCAGCTTCCTCATGGGCGCGGTCTTCGTGGCCGGGCAGCTGTACGAGTACGGCGAGCTGGCGTCAGAGGGCGCGACCCTGTCCGCTAACGCCTACACCTCGGTGTTCTACCTGACGACGGGCTTCCACGGCCTGCACGTGACCGGTGGCCTTTTCGCGTTCCTGTTCATGCTGGGACGCACGTACGCCGCGAAGCGCTTCACGCATGAGCAGGCCACCAGCGCGATCGTCGTGTCCTACTACTGGCACTTCGTAGATGTCGTTTGGATTGGTCTCTTCTCGACCATCTACATCATTCGTTAAGGAACGGGATCTCTGTGACTAGGATCACCGCTTGGCGGCGGCATCCCCTCGCGAGATATGCCGTCCTGATTTTGGCGTTGGCGCTGGTCGGGATGGTATACGCCGCCTTTGTCCAGGCGGGTAAGCCTGCCGACGCGGCACTGGCGGCAGGCAAGGTCGATGACGTGGCCGAGGGCAGGAGCCTGTTCGTTCAGCACTGCTCCAGCTGCCACGGCATGAACGCGCAGGGCACCTCGACGGCACCCACGCTCGTCGGCGTCGGCGCCGCGGCCGTCGACTTCCAGATGAGCACCGGCCGCATGCCTGCCGCCAACCCCGGCCCGCAGGCTCCGCGTAAGCCGCTCGCCCCCTGGGTCGACGAGACGAAGATCAAGCAGATCGGCGCCTACGTGCAGTCCCTCGGCGGCGGCCCGCAGGTCCCCGCCTCGGAGCAGGTCGATCCCAAGCTCGGCGACGCCGGCAAGGGCGGCGAGCTGTTCCGCGCCAACTGCATCCAGTGTCACAACTGGGTCGGCGCCGGTGGCGCCCTCACGCAGGGCAAGTACGCCCCCAACCTCAACTCGGCGACCCCCACGCAGATCTACGAGGCGATGGTCACCGGCCCGCAGGCGATGCCCGTCTTCAACGACTCGACGATCACGCCTGAAGAGAAGCGCAGCATGATCGCCTACATCACCCAGGTTCGCGAGCAGAAGGACCCGGGAGGTTTCGCCCTGGGGCGCATTGGACCGGTCACCGAAGGTCTCGTAGCGTGGGTCGTGGGCCTCAGCGTCCTCGCACTCGCCGCCATCTGGATCACCGCGAAGAAGCGACAGAAGTCATGACAGACAACGAGCACGAGATCGAGCAGCCCGATGAGCGCGTACCCAAGCGCGTCATCGGCACCCCCGCGCCGGGCACCTCGATGCTCGGCACCGCGGAAGCGGCGGACGTCGAGAAGGAAGTCCCCGGCGTCACGCTGCCCGACGAGACCAAGGCGCGCAAGGCCGAGAAGATCGTGGCGCTCTGCTTCACGATCACGTTCCTGGCAGCCATCGCGTTCATCATCTCCTACGTGGTCTTCCA
Source organism: Nonomuraea sp. NPDC049784 (assembly GCF_040659615.1). Classification (NCBI taxonomy): domain Bacteria; kingdom Bacillati; phylum Actinomycetota; class Actinomycetes; order Streptosporangiales; family Streptosporangiaceae; genus Nonomuraea; species Nonomuraea sp. NPDC049784. The sequence continues at coordinate 11,094 of NZ_JBFAMX010000104.1, read as the reverse complement.
GGTCGGCAGCCCCGAGAAGACCGGGGTGTCCAACCTCGCGCTGGGCGGCACGCTGACGCTGGCGATCCTGGGGCTGGCGGTCGGCATCGTGATCTGGGTCCGCCAGATCATGCCGAAGTACTCCCTGGTCCAGGAGCGCCACCTGATGGCCTCCGAGGAGGACGACCGCGAGGTCGTGGCCGACACGTTCGTCCAGGGCGCCAACGAGAGCGGCTTCGTCAAGCGCAAGCTGCTGCGCCGCACGCTGCTGCTGGCCGCCGCGCCCCTCGGCCTGGTGCCGGTGGTGCTGCTGCGCGACCTCGACAACAGCAAGATGCCCGGCGCCAAGTTCAACAGGATGCTGCGCCACACGGTCTGGGGTGAGAAGACCAAGGAGGGCAAGCCGCTCAGGCTCGTCGTCGAGGGCACCGGCCAGCCGATCCGGGCCGCCGACTTCAACTCGCCCGGCGGCATCCTGTCGGTGGTCCCCGAGGGCTACCAGCACGACCTCAACGCCCTCGCCAAGGCCACGCTGATCCTGATCAAGTTCCGCCCGGACGAGCTCAAGAGCGGCGTCCGGCAGAACTGGACGCACGACGGCATCGTGGCGTACTCCAAGATCTGCACCCACGTGGGCTGCCCTGCCGCCCTCTACGAGCAGAACACCCACCACATCCTCTGCCCCTGCCATCAGTCGACGTTCGACGCGGCCGACGGTGCGAAGGTCATCTTCGGTCCGGCCGCCCGGCCGCTGCCGCAGCTGCCCATCACCGTCGACGCCGACGGCTACCTCATCGCCAAGGGCGACTTCGAGGTGCCGGTCGGCCCCAGCTACTGGGAACGCGGTGACGCCGAGCAGGCGGCCAGGGAGAAGGGAGGCCAGGCATGAGTGAGCTCAATGCCGTTCCCAAGGCCATCGCAGGGCCGTCGACGTTCCTCGACGACCGCCTCGGCGGGGCCAGCTTCCTCAAGCGCAACCTGCGCAAGATCTTCCCGGACCACTGGTCGTTCCTGCTGGGTGAGATCGCGCTCTACTCGTTCATCATCCTGCTGCTGACCGGTACGTTCCTGACGTTCTGGTTCAAGCCGAGCATGATGGAGATCGCCTACGACGGCTCGTACGCGCCGCTCAAGGGCGTGATGATGTCTGAGGCCTACGCGTCGTCGCTGGAGATCAGCTTCGACGTCCGGGGTGGTCTGCTGATCCGGCAGATGCACCACTGGGCGGCCCTGATGTTCGTGGCCGGCATGATGGTCCACATGCTGCGGGTGTTCTTCACGGGCGCCTACCGCAAGCCGCGCGAGCTCAACTGGATCATCGGTGTCCTGCTGCTGACGCTGGCGCTGGCCGAGGGCCTGACCGGCTACTCGCTCCCTGACGACCTGCTGTCCGGCGCGGGTCTGCGGATCACCGAGGGTGTGGCGATCTCGCTGCCGCTGGTCGGCACGTACATCACGTTCTTCCTGTTCGGCGGGGAATATCCGGGTGAGGCGGTCATCTCCCGGTTCTACTCGCTGCACATCCTGCTCATCCCGGGCATCCTGCTGGCGCTGATCTCGGCGCACATGGTGCTCATGTGGGTGCAGAAGCACACCCAGATGCCGGGCAAGGGGCGTGACAACAAGAACGTGGTGGGCGCGCCGTTCTACCCGGCCTTCATGGCCAAGGCGGGGGCGTACTTCCTGTTCACGCTCGCCTTGGTGGCGGGGCTGGCGACGTTCGCCCAGATCAACCCGATCTGGCTGTTCGGCCCGTACACGCCCGCCGACGTGTCGGCCGGTTCGCAGCCCGACTTCTACATGGGCTTCCTCGAGGGCGCGCTGCGCATCATGGTGCCGTGGGAGATCAACCTCTTCGGCACCTCCCATGCGGGCACGCTGCCGCTGAGCGTGATCATCCCGGCGCTGGTGCCGATGGGCCTCATCATGACGGGGCTCGCGCTCTATCCGTTCATCGAGCGCTGGGTGACGGGCGACCACCGCGAGCACCACGTCGCGGACCGGCCGCGCAACAACCCGCACCGTACCTCGATCGGCATGGCGGCCATCACGTTCTACGGCGTGCTCTGGCTGCTCGGCGCCAACGACGAGATCTCGGCGAACTTCCACGTCAGCCTCAACTGGACGACGTACTCCGGGCGTGTGCTGATCTTCGTGGCGCCTGCGCTGGCGTACCTGATCACCTACCGCATGTGCCTCGGCCTGCAGCGCTCCGACGCCGCGGTCGTCTCGCACGGCGTGGAGTCCGGCGTCATCAAGCGGCTGCCGCACGGTGAGTTCATCGAGGTCCACACGCCGCAGGCGGACGACATCGAGGCCCACGTGCGCGGCAAGGAGCCGGTGGCGATGCTGCCGGTGGCCGAGGACGCCGCGGGCATCCCGCCGAAGGGCATGCGCGGCCCGCTCGGCAAGCTGCGCGCACGCATGTCGAAGGCGTACGGCGGGGAGAAGATCCCGCTGGACGACGGGCACGGGCATGGACACGAGGAAGAGCACGCTGCCATCGGCACCGGCGACGACCACAGTCTGACTCGTTGACGCATCGTTGATGCTCTTCGCGGGCCCGGGCGGATCTCTCCGTCCGGGCCCGTTCTCTGTCCGATGATCTTTTACGGCTGCGCCGGGGTTGCCCGCACGCGTCGTAGAGCGTCGCCGTCTGTCATGGCCGGTCGTGAAGGCTCACGGAGTTGCTCGCCGTGACGGAGCACATTCTGGGCCGGGACCGTGGTCGAACGGTCACCGCGGCCGTGCGGGTCCGCCTGGCTCGAGGTGGAGTGCGGCCGCATCCCACGCGACCGTGCGAGTGCCCGGGCGGGCGCGCGACGGCATCGCGTGCGGCCGGTGGCACGGCGACGCGGCGCCCCTCGGAAGGACGGCAACCCGCGCGCCCGGGGAGCGGGTGTGGGCGCGGGAAGCCGGTCAGTCGGCCTCGGGGAAGCCGATGGAGAAGGCGGCGTCCAGGTCGTGCTTGGAGTACGCGCGGAACGCGATGTGCGTCTCCGTGTGCAGCACCCCGGCCACCTTGTTGATCCGCCCAGGCACCACCTCGGCGATCTCCTCATAGGCGGCCACCCGCACCATCGCCAGCAGGTCGTAGTCGCCGGTGATGGAGTAGACCTCGCTGACCCCTTCGATCTCGGCGATCGTCTGGGCGACCTCCGGGATCCGGTCTACCTCTGCATTGATGTGGACGATAGCCGTGACCATGGATCAACTCTATCGTTTCACCTCAGAGGTCGCCCCTCCCGGCTCCGCCGCTGGTCGAGATGCCGGTATGCCAGGTCGATGCGGGCCTTGTGGCGGGCGGCGCCCCAGGCGGGCACGCTCCACTCGCCGTCCACCTCGACCAGCCGAACCCCGGGCGACTCCAGCCAGCGCAGGATGCACTCGGTCTCCTCGGCGCTGGCGCCGTGGATCGGGCCGGGGCCGGGGATGACGGCCTCGGCCGTGGCCGAAAGGGAGGCCACGAAAGGGGTCGGATGGGTGCCCTTCGGCATAACCCCGGCCGCCGCGAGCCGCCCGTACCGGATGACGTGGATGTCCCAGCCGCCGTCGAAGGCCGGGCTGGCGGCCACTAACTGCGGGATGCGCGTGATGGAGCTCAGGCGCTGCATGCGGGCCGCCGTGCGGACGAAGGACGCCAGCCGGTCGCGGTCGACCGACGCTTCCTCGTAGCGCTGCTCCACCGACAGCCGCTCCATGCGGGCCGACACGGCGGTGAAGACGAGCGAGGCGTCGAGCGTCATGGCCCGGCGCGCGCTCTCGACGTGGAGCGCGTACTCCTCCTGGCTCTCCTTGCCCGCGCAGGGCGCGCCGCAGCGGCCCATCTCGTGGAGCACGCAGGCCGCCCGCCGGGTGCGCAGCGCGATGGGCTGGGTGCACTGCCGCAGCGGGACCGCCTCGTGCAGGGCGATGCGGGCGTCGTCGGCAAGGCGGCCGCTGGTGAACGGGCCGAGGTAGGTGGCCCCGTCGTCCTTGAGCTCGCGGACGATGGACAGGCGCGGGAACGCCTCGGTGGTGAGCTTGAGCCAGAGCACCTTCTCGGGGAAGCGGGAGCGGCGGTTGTAGCGGGGCTTGGCGCCGCCGATCAGGCGCAGCTCCCTGACCTCCGCCTCCAGGGCGGTCGAGCAGACGATGTGGCGCACCCGCTCGGCGATGCCGATCATCTCGCGGATGCGCGGGCGGGTCTCGCCGGCCGTGAAGTAGGAGCGCACGCGGTTGCGCAGGTTGGTGCTCTTGCCGATGTAGAGCACCTCGCCGCGCTCGTCCTCGAAGAAGTAGACCCCGGGGGCGTGCGGGACGGACTCGGCCAGGTGGCGCTTGCGCTGCTGCTCGGGCGTGGGGGCGCGGACGAACGACTTGAGCTCTTCGAGCGTGTGCACCTGGAACGACCCGGCCCGCTCGATCAGCCCGTGGAGCACGTCGACGGTGGCCCTGGCGTCCTGCAGGGCGCGGTGGCACGGCTCGGTGGTGCTGCGGAAGAACCTGGCCAGCGTCGCCAGCTTGGCGTTGGGGACCTCGTCGCGGGTCAGCACCCGGCGGGCCAGGTCGACGGTGTCGACGACCGGATTGGCCGGCGGAGGATAGCCCTGGGCGGCGCAGGCGGCCTTGATGAAGCGGGTGTCGAAGCCGGCGTTGTGGGCCACCAGTGTGGCCCCGCTGATGAACTCGAGAAAGCTCGGCAGCACCGCCTCGATCCGCGGCGCGGCCACGACCATGGCGTCGGTGATGCCGGTCAGCACGGAGATGAACGGCGGGATCGGCCCACCGGGATCGACCAGCGAGGAGAACTCGCCGAGCACCTCGCCCGCCCGCACCTTGACCGCGCCGATCTCGGTGATGGCGTCGTCAGACGGGGCGCCGCCGGTCGTCTCGAGGTCGAACACGACGAACGTGACGTCACTCAGCGGAGTGCCGAGCTCGTCGAGAGTGCCTTGAACCGCATCCACGAATCAAGACCATAGAGAGAAGGACCGACAGGAACGAATAACCATCCCTCTTGATCCTTAGTTACCCTTCCCTGTATGTCCGCGGGAAGACTTGCCGGCCGCTATGCCCTGCTGCGCCCTCTCGGCGCAGGCGGCATGGGAACGGTGTGGCTGGCCAGGGATGAGATGCTTGACCGCGAGGTCGCGGTCAAGGAGCTCACGCTGGCCGAAGGCATGTCGCCCAAAGAGCGCTCCGACTCGGTGAAGCGGGCGGTGCGCGAGGCGCAGGCCACCGCGCGGCTGCGGCATCCCGGCATCGTGGCGCTGCACGACGTGGTCGTCGAGCACGAGCGCCCTTGGCTGGTCATGGAGCTGCTGCGGGGCCGCACGCTCGGCGAGACGGTGCGCGAGTTCGGACCCATGCCGGCTGATTATGCCGCGCGCGTCGGCGCCGACGTGCTGGAGGCGTTGATGGTGGCCCACGCGCAGGGGATGCAGCACCGCGACGTCAAACCGGGCAACGTCTTCCTGACCGAGAGCGGCCGGGTGGTCCTCACCGACTTCGGCATCGCCAGGCAGGAGGGCCAGGCGACGCTCACCGAGCAGGGCCTGATGATCGGCTCGCCGGGGTTCATCGCGCCCGAGCGGCTCGAGGGCGAACCTGGCGGCCCGGCCAGCGACCTGTGGTCGCTCGGCGCCACGCTGTACGTCGCGCTGACGGGCGCGCCGGCCTATGAGGGGTCGGCGGCCCAGCGGGTGCGGGCGACGCTGACGGAGCCCGTACCGGCCGCTCCAGGGCCCTTGGGGCCGCTGCTGTCCGCCATGATGGCGCACCACCCGGCCGCCCGCCCCGACGCGCGCGTGGTCGTGGACGCGCTCAGGCAGGTGGCCGCCGGCAGGCAGGCACCGCCGCTGCCGGTCAACCACGACGCGACCGCGCCCACCAAGGTCAGCCGGCGCGGCGGCAGGGCCGCGTTCTGGATCGCCGCCGCGGCGGCGCTGGTCCTCGCCGCGGGCGGCACGACCGCCTTCCTCATCCTGCGGGACGGGGCGAACGCGGCGCCGGCCGCGTTCACCGTGCCCATGGACGTGTGCACGCTGCTCAGCCGGCAGGACGTGGGCAGGCTCCTGCGTACGCAGAGCCCGCCGAAGGGGCAGCCGGGCTCCGACGACGAGGGCCCCAAGTGTGACTGGCCGGTCCACTACACCGGCCTGGGCGTTCAGGTGCAGAAGGACTCCGACACCGTCGACCCGTGGTCGATGACCACGGTCTCGGCCCACACGCTCTTCGAGAGCCAGAAACGCACCTGGGGCAGGTACGACACCGTCGACTGGACCTGGCCCGAGATCGGCGTGCCGGCCTCGCAGCGAGCCAAGCGCACCCCGGTCCACCAGGTCACCGGCGTCGGCGAGGAGGCGTTCGGCTTCGAGCTGAAGGGCCCCACGGGCCGCGTCCACTCCGCGCAGGTCTACTACCGCCTGGCCAACCTGGTGGTCGTCGTCGAATACTCCACGCTCACCGAGAAGCCGACCGACGAGGACATCAAGCAGACGGCGCTGAAAGCGGCGCAGGCGACCGTGCAGGCGTTGCGCAATGCCGGATGACCTCTACCTGCTGGCCGGCCGCTACCGCCTGATCGAGCGGCTCGGGCAGGGCGGCGCGGGCACGGTGTGGCGGGCCATCGACGAGATCCTCGACCGCCAGGTCGCGGTCAAGCAGGTACGCGTGCCCGAGGGGCTGACCCCGCCCCAGCGGGCCGAGTTCGCCGGCATCGCGATCCACGAGGCCAGATCGGCGGGCCGGCTGCGCGACCCGGCGATCGTGCTCGTGCACGACGTCGTCCTCGAGGGAGACCAGCCGTGGATCATCATGGACCTGGTCACCGGCCGCTCGCTGGACAAGGTGATCAAGGAACAGGGCCCGCTGCCGCCGGGCTATGTCGCCGCGGTCGGGCTGCGCGTGCTGTCGGCGCTGGAGGTGGCGCACGCCCACGGGATGCTCCACCAGGACGTCAAGCCGGCGAACATCCTGCTCGACGCCGACGGTTCGGCCATGCTCACCGACTTCGGCATCGCGACGCAGATGGGCGGGCAGGGCGACAGGTTCGGCTTCGCGGGCTCGCCCGGCTACATGGCCCCCGAGCGGCTCAACGAGCAGCCCTCCGGCCCGGCGTCCGACCTGTGGTCGCTCGGCGCCAGCCTCTACACCGCGGTGGAGGGGCGCGCGCCGTTCGAACGGGAGCTGTCCGCGGCGGTGACGGCGGCGGTGCTGCTGCACGAGCCGCCTTTCCCGATGAGGGCGGGCCGTGAGTTCGGCGGCCTGCTCATGGCCATGCTCTTGAAGAACCCGGCGGCCCGTCCCACGGCGGAGCAGACCCGCCAGGCGCTGAGCGCCCTGGCCGGGCCCGCCCCGGTTCCCCGCCGCCGGTGGTGGCTGGTGCCCGCGGTGCTCGCCACGGCCGTGGCACTCGGCGCGGGTGGCTGGTACGCCGTGGGCGCGCTCGACAGCGGGCCCGAGACGGGCAGGTTCGCCAAGGCGCCCGATCCCTGCACGCTGCTCAGTGACGCCCAGGCCGCCCAGATCGTGAAGGGCAAGCCCGAACGCACGCTCACCAGGCCGGGCGAGTGCCAGTGGCTCGTCCGCGAGGGCACGCAGCCCAGTCGCCGCCTCATCGTGCGCACCTGGGCGGAGCAGCCCGACGGCGACCTCGCCGGCCCTCAGGTGGCGCAGCGCCGCTTCGCCAGCGAGAAGGCCAGCCGCGCCGCGGCGAAGGGCACGGTGCTGCGCACCTCCCGTGGCTCGGTCGGCGACGTCAAGGACGTCGGGGAGACGGCGATCATCCAGAACAGCTTCAAGGCCGCCATGAACTCCAACGCCGAGGGCTTCTCCGACAGCACGGTGCTCTTCCGCATGAGCAACCTGCTCGGCGAGGTGGTCTGGCATCGTGACCACGTGCCGGCCACGGCCCCGGCGGACAAGGAACCGGCCCTCGCCGCCGCCCGCCTGGTCTCGTCGGCCCTGTCCAAGTGAGCCTGTCAACGTGAGCTGATCGAGACGAGAACTGCAAGCACCCTGCAAGGGGTGTGACTAGCATATTTCACCGCAAGTCAGGGCAACCCCAGGAGTTCCAGTGAATCCCGGTAGCGAGTGGGAGCCGCCCACCAACCCCTACCAGGTGCCGGGCAGGCAGTTCGGGCCGCCGACCCAGCCCCCGTTCCAGCCCCCGTTCCACCCCCCGACACTGCCGCCGATGCCGCCCCCGCCGCCGCGGCGGCCCGCCTGGCTGCTGCCCACGATTGCCGCCGCCCTCGTCGTGGTGGTCGCGGCGGGCGGGGTGGGCGCGTACTTACTGGTCGGCAAGGTCTCCGGCACCTCCAAGCCGCCCGCGGCCAGGAGCGAGGCGCCGTCGCAGACCGCTGCCGCCGCGGGGGTGGGCCCCGACGTGTGCGCCATGCTGCCCAAGGAGGAGGCCGAACGGCTCGTGCCCGACGCGACCGTCTCCAAGACGTCCAAGGACAGCGATTACACGGTCAACTTCACCTGCAACTGGGTCAACCAGCGCATCTCGTTCGGCGAGTACTGGCGCAGCAGGGAGATCGACGTACGGATCGAGCAGCACAAGGGCGACGGCGCCAAGACGGGCCGGGCCATGGCGCAGAACTCGTACGAGATCGATTACGAAGGCGGCAAGTACGGCGAGACCGCCAAGCCCTCGCTCGACCCCGACGAGAAGGAGTACATCTCCCCGGTCAAGGACATCCCGGGCGTCGGCGAGGGCGCGTTCGCGCAGTACACCTGGCGCCGGGACGGCAAGATGCTGTGGTACTCCTTCGGCGAGGCCCACGCCCGGGTCGGCGACATGACGATCAAGGTCAAGTTCCAGGCCGGGCAGCAGCGCAAGGACGCGCAGATCCTGTCCAACGACTCCACGCAGTCGATCAACGAGGACAACGCGATCCGCGAGGTGAGCGGGCTGGTCGGGCAGTTCGCCAAGGGTGTGACGGCCTGGCAGGCGCAGCACCCCGGCGTGCTGGCCCAGCCGGAGCCGTCGCAGGCCACGACCTCGCCGAGCGCGCGCCCGACGCCCTCACCGACCGTCCTGGCGGCGTTCCCGGGCGACTGCGGGGCCGTGACCGAGGCGGCCACGCGGCTGGTGCCGCAGCCCACCACCCGGGCGCGCGGCACCGAGGTCGGCGACGACGCCCAGACCGAGTGCCGCTGGCTCAACCTCGACCTGCCCGGCGACGGCGAGGGAGTCAAGAAGATCCGCAGCGTACTGATCACGGTGCATCGGTTCACCAACCGGGCGGGCGCGGCCGACGAGACCGCCGCCAAGGGCTACTACGCCAGCGAGTACGGCGGCGACAAGGGTACGGAAGGCTCGTCGATCGGCGGCATCTCCTGGGGCAAGCTGGCCGACGTCGAGGGACTGGGCGACCAGGCGTACCAGCAGTTCATCCAGAACCGCCACAGCGAGGTCTCCGCGTCCACCGGCACGGTGCTGATGCGCAAGGGCGCGGTCGTCGTCAGGATCGACTTCTCCGGCCACCAGCGGCCCGAGGACGAGCCGCAGAACTCACCCAAGGTGCAGCTCATGCCCCAGAAGGAGGCGATGGACGGGGTGCTCCCCCTGGCCAGGGCGTACATGGCCCAGCTCACCAAGCAGCCCGTGGGCAGCTAGGCGGGGGCGTCGCGCAGGCGTTCCACGCGGATGCCGCGCAGCAGCGCCTCCGACACCAGCACAGCGGCCAGCAGGCTGACCAGCAGGGCGGCGCCGACGACGGCCGCGACGGGCACCGCCGCGACCTCGTGCGGCAGCGGCGGTGTGACCGGGGGCTCGGCGAACTGCGGGATCCGCCCCAGAGCCGCCCTGGCCGCCACGAGCCCTGCCAGCAGGCCCGACAGGGTGCCCGCGGCGACCGTGATCACCTGTTCCAGCAGGAGCGCGACCCGCAGCGCGGCCACGCGGGCGCCCGACGCCTCCAGTGCGGCCAGCTCGTACGTCCGCCTCCTGGCCGCCGTGAAGAGCGCGAGCACGGTACGCCCGAGCGCCAGCGCGGCGGCGGCCAGCGCGGACACCAGCAGCAGCAACAGCGCGAGACCCGGCCCCTGTCCTGCGAAGGAGGCGGCCAGGCCGGCCACCGTCCGCCGCGACACCACGCTCAGCCCGTGCTGCTCCAGCGCCCGCTCCAGCGCCGCCGGGTCCGCCGCCCTGGTCCACACCTGGTACTCGGCCTTGTCGTACACGCCGTAGGCGATCCTGTCGGCCTGCTCCAGGTCCACCAGCACGCCCACGTCGGTCAGCCCGGGACCGGCGGCAGAGGCGAGCACGGTGCGCGCAGGGGCCGCGTACGCGTTGTCCAGGCCCGGCAGCACCCTCCTGCCGACCGCGCCGATCGTGACGGCGGCCATCTCCGGGTCGTAGGTGTCGGGACGCAGCGTCTGGTTGCCGACCGGGGTGATCGCGAACGTGCCGCCGCGCTCGGCCGGGTTGTCGTCCACACGCCATGACGGCAGGTCGACGGCCTGCCACCGGCCGTCCACGCGCGTGGCGAGCCCGGTGACGGTGACCCGCACGTACGCGTTCTCCGCGTACTGCGGTGGTGGGATGGGCTCCCCGCGCAGGGCCCGCAGCTCGCACGCCGCGTTCCGGCAGGCCGGCGGCAGATTCCACTCGTGCGTGCCGGAACGGCCGGTCAGCGATCCCAGCGGGAGCTGGGCGGGCCGCAGCTCGCCCGGGACGCGTAGCGTGGCGAAGATCCGGACGGTCCATCCCTTCGGCACCTGGTCGTGATCGACGGTGACCCGCAACCTGTCGCCCCGCAGCCACACGCGCGGCGTGGACGGCCCGGGAAGCGCGGACATGGCCTTCGCCAGGGTCGCGCCGCCCGCGAGCTCGGGACGCCAGTAGCCGACGGCGGCCAGCCGCGCGGGATCCGAGGCCACCATCTGGGGAGGCCCGGGCACCTTGATGACGGGCGCGGCGGTCGTGCCACCCGGGTCGGCGGCGTTCACGGCGGCGATGAGCCTGCCCGGCTCCACCGGCCTGACCGTGATCGCCGTGGGCGCGCCGTTGTGGAACCTGGCCGTCTCCTCGTAGTCGCCCGACGTGGCGCTCCAGGCTGACACCGCGAACGTGGCCAGCCCGAACGCGGCCCCCAGCACCACCACGCTGCCCGCGGTGAC
>NZ_JBFAMX010000103.1:0-26402 GCF_040659615.1 Nonomuraea sp. NPDC049784 | reverse complement strand
GACGGCGAGGGCCGGGCGAACCGCGCGCACCCAGGACGCGGCGGCGGGCAGCACGGCGCTGCGGAACATCAGCTCCTCGCCGATGGACTGGAGCGGGGTGCTCAGCACGGTGATCACCAGCATGAGGATCGTCGTCCCGGAGACACCGAACGCGACCCAGCCTGGGGACTCGGGGGCAACCAGCGCCACCACGCCGATGCCGGCGCCCACCAGCAGGGCCGCGCCGAGCAGGTACTGCGCCAGGCGTCGACCGTCGAACGCCCGTGGTGAGCTGATCAGGCTGCGCCACGGCACCTTCGCCAGCCGTGCCAGCAGCAGGATCGCCACCACGCCCGAGATGCCCACGCTCAGGTTGACGGCCAGGAGCTTCAGCGGGGTGAAGGTGGCGGACATCGGGTCGTCGCTGCCCTCGATGACGCCAACGACCTGGTATAGCAGGATCTGCAGGAGCACCATCACGACCGGCGGCACGACGAGGACGATCAGCGGCCTCCACCAGCTCATGCGGACGTGGGCACCGAACGGCCGGGAGCCGTCGACCTCCGGCCCGCGACGTCCGGGTGCCGGGTCGTCGGCCTGGTGCGGTGAGCTCGGGCGCGCTGCAGTGGCCGGGGTCTGGCCGGGTTCTGGCACGGACATCGGGCGGTCCTCCTGGGTCGAGATGGTTGTTCCACGCACTAGGGAACACCGTGCCCTGGGGGCACACTCAAGCGGTGTCCTGTCTCCCCGCCATCCCCGCTGCAGCTGTGGGTGCCGAAAATTCATCCGCCCAGGTCAAGCAGCATGCCGGTACTCCTTGAGGACACCACCCAGACGATCATGTCGGCGGACATCAAGTCGAGCGACCTGGGCTTGGTCGGCGCCCCTGCCGGGGAGCTGTCGGAGCGGAGCAGCCTGGCGGAGAGTCCGGTGTGGCCGGCGTTCGTTGTAGAACGTCTCGAACTCGCGCAGGGCATGGAGCAGGTGGCGCCGGTTCCAGATCAGGGTGCGGTCCAGCAGTTCACGCTGGCAGGTCAGGATCCACCGCTCCATGATCGCGTTCATCCGGGGGATCCGGATGCCGGTCGTGACGACGCGGAGTCCGGCGTCGGCCAGCACGGCGTCGAAGGCCGCGGTGAATTTGGCGTCGCGGTCACGGATGAGGAACTTGGCCGTACTGCCCGCGTCCTGCAGGTCCATGACAAGGTTCCGTCCGAGTTGGGTGACCCACTGACCTGTGGGATGCGCGGCGGCCCCGAGGATCCGGATCCGCCGGGTGGCGTGCTCGATGACGGCGAAGACGTACAGCCGTGCCCCGGTCAGGGTACGGACTTCGAAGAAGTCGCACGCCAACAGGGCCTCCGCCTGGCTGCGCAGGAAATCGGCCCAGGCGGTGTGCTGTCGCTCGGGTGACGGGTTGATGCTGTGACCTTTGAGGATTTCCCACACGGTGGAGGCGGCGACCGTGACGCCGAGCGCGACCAACTCGCCGTGGATACGCCGGTACCCCCAGGAGGGATTCTCCCGAGCCAGGCGCAGCACCAGCAGGTGAACGGAGGAGATGGTGCGCGGGCGCCCTCGACGCCGGGGCGTACAGGCTGCGGCGTGGCGGCGCCGCAGCAGGTCGCGGTGCCAGCGCAGGACTGTATCTGGGCGCACCAGCACTGTGAAGTGCCGGAGCCTGTCTCCCGGCAGGCGGCCAAGCAACCCGGCGAGCACGAAGCGGTCGCCAGAAGTGAAGACGGGCTTGGCCACCTGGCGGTGCAGGATCGTCAGCTGGTGCCGCAGCACAAGGATCTCGATCTCCTTGTCACGATCGCTTCCCGATAGCAGCCGTAGGAACGCGAAGACGGTCCTCGCGGTGAGGTAGACCAGACGTAGCAGCACGACAGATCATCATGCTGCGACGGTATAGACTTCACGACCCCAAGACTCGAGGTACGTGATCATCAGCCAGCGCTCTGACTTGCGCGGATGAATTTTCGGCACCCACAACGGCGCGCTGCCCAACGATCCCGCCCTGCTCGAACGCCTGGTCACCGTCCTGGGCCGACCGCGTACCCGCTGCCGGTAGCCGGCTGCTGCGGGGGGCCGAGTTCGCGTATCTGTCGGTCTGCGGCACGGGCCAAGCCGGGCACCGGCTGCCCGATGAGGCCCTGCATATCGGCGCCGCGTTCCACCTCGCGGGATTCGCCGACGTGGTGGCCTGCTTGTGGCCACTCTCGGACGACTTCGCCGTACGGGCCGCTGAGGCGTTCTACCGGCAGGCCGCGGCACGCGGCCGTCCCGGGGCAGAGGCTCTGCATGACGCCTTGCACGAGCTGCGATCCGCTGCCCCCCAGCATCTGGCGGGGCTGCTGCACTTCGGCCGGGCAGCCGAAAGCGCTACACCGAGCCGGCCGCCTTGAAACGGTGCGAGCCGATGCTCCAGGTGAACCGCGCGGCCGCAAGTCGAACGCGCCGATCACCTGGTGCAGGGGTGAATGTGTTGCGACCCAGGAAGTGCCCGGCCAGGGTGCCATCGTGCGATGGCCAGGCCTCCTTGCGCACAATGGCCCGCCGCTGGTGCTGATCTCGGCTCAGACCGGAACGTGACAAAGTTCCCAGTGGGTCCTGCCGGGGCTGTTGACTGGCGTTCGGGTGTACGCGGTGGACATGCGCCGACGCGGCAGGTCAACGTGGACTCGGGGGATTACTTCCGGCGCAGAGTAGGGGAAACCGAGCGTGTTCTGCGGGAGGTGGTCGGGCGGCCGGAGATCGTGACGGGCAGTTCCTCCGGCGGACCCTTGCTGATGCAGCCTGCACTGATCCGCAAGGTGGTGACCTGAGCCGCTGAAGGCACTCGCAGATCGAAGACCACAGGCTATTGTGGTCGGCGGGGTTGTCGTGGATGGTGCCGTTCGTGCTCGGTGCGTGCTCGTACGCCCCGTCACGCGTCGTCAGGATCTGGTACTGCCGGACACGCAAAATGCGTGGAGCGGCACGAACTACCACCGGACGGCACCTTCTAATCCGACGGTCGCAGGTTCGAATCCTGCAGGGCGCGCTACTCCACCTGCGCAAACCCATGCCGCGCCCGCACGCTGGCGCGGCATGGGGCAAATATGAGGCAGAGCTGAGTCACGCGCCGAGCTCCTGCCCGAGCTTTGATGCTGCTCTTAGCACCAGCCGGGCCGTTTCCCGGGCAGCTTCGTGGGCCACCTCCGGCAGCACCGAGACGTAGGTGTCGGCGGTCAGCACGATGCTGGCGTGCCCGAGCCTGGCCTGCACCACCTTCAGGTCGGTGCGCGCGGCCAGCGCCAGGGTGGCGGCGCCGTGTCGCAGCGCCCGCCTGGCCGGGGTGGGCACCGGCACGCTGTACCGCCACTTCCCCACCCGGGAGGCACTGGCCGAGGCGGTCTACCACGGGGAAGTCGCCGCGCTGTGCGACCGCGCCCGCCAGCTACAGGCCACGCTGCCCGCAGCGGAGGCTTTGGCGACCTTCCTACGCGGCATGGTCGACCACATAGATGCCCACGAGGGTCTGGCCCGGACGCTGGCCACGCTCATGACCGATCGCTCGGGTGTCCTCGCCGAGGGCAGTCGGGCGCTGGAGCAGGCTGTCACCGACCTGGTGGCCGCCGCCGTGCGGGACGGCACTGTTCGCGACGACATGGATGCCGGGGCCGTGATGATGGCGGTGCACGGCATCGGTGCGGCCCATGACCGCCCCCACTGGCGGGCCGAAGCCGACGGCGTCATCACCCTCGTGCTGGACGGGCTGCGCCGCCCGCTATAACAAGGTGCGACACGAGGTCGCATGCTGCGAGCGAAGGATCCGGTTAGTGTAAGGCGGCGAAGATGCGGTCCGGGGTGGTCACCCGGCTGATGCCGGCTACACCTGTGAAGTTTCAGGATGTGTGCGAGAGCGATGAGGGCGCGGCTCTGCCAGTTCTGACGCTCTTGTCGAAATCCGCCTACGTCGCCGAAGGTGGGACTGGTCTAACCCTGTGTAGCAAGCTGTGGTGCGACAGCTTTGTGTCTGCGACACCCTGCCTGTTGACATAAGCACCGCATCTCCTGCTGACCTGCACATGAGCCATTGCCATCTGCGCCACCTCCACATCCCACCGTCAACGACGGCAGGAGCAGGCGCGAGAGCTTCTCAAGCTCAGCATTCAGCCTTGTCTTGTCGGATCCGTGTCGTCGCGTCCTTGGGTGGCTACCGCTGGGGAAAAGATATCCCCAGCATTAGGGATATAGGCGCTATCGGTCTCGCGCCCCGAGGCTGGCCTGATCGGCGGCGGTACGGCCTGCCGCCCAGCCCTCCCGGTCCCAGGACGTGCGGACCGCGTGCGATACCAGGTTAGGGAACATGCGCTCGACCGCCTGCTCCACCTCCTGCTGGCGGGCCGCCAGTACCGGCACCAGGTCGGTGCCCCGGCTGGCGCTCTCCTGCGAGACCGCACCCGCTGTGGCCTCGGCGAGCCGCTCCCCGATCCTGGAGGCGAACGCCGACAGGAACGACTGGCGGAATGTCTTATTCCTCGACCGGCCGGTGCCGTGCTTCTTGGTGCCCGAGTTCACCAGCGCGGTCTGCGCCTGCACCAGCAGCGAGGTGAACAGCACCTCCACCCAGGACAGGTCCGCCCAGAACCCCAGGACGGTGGCGAACCCCAGCTCCTTCGACCAGATCACCCGGCACCTGTTGGCCTCGGCGATGAGGTCGAGCAGCACGGCCTTGGGCTGCTCGTACGGCGCGTCGATGCCGACCCGGATACCCGCCGGGGCCTCACCTCCGCCTGGCTGTGCGTCCAGCATCGCCGCGTCGATGCTGTACTTCGCCATCAAGCTCTGCGCCGCCGACGTGAACGTCTCCGCCTCCGCCTCGTACGCCGTCGACTCCGCCTTGGCAAGCAGCGCCCGCACCCGCGCGAACGTCTTCTCGCTGACCGCGTGCGAGCGTGCCTGGACCGTACAGCGAGCGGCCCCGGGCCGCGGGCTCAACGACTCCAGCCGCGGCAGCCCGGTCAGCAACCCCAGCAACTCCAGCCCACCGGAGACGGTCACCAGTCGGCTGGCCCCGTCGCGTGCCTGCCGCGCCGCCAGGTAGCCGCCCTTCCACCACACCGCGGCCTCCAGACCGGCGAGTTGGTCGCGCCAGCGCTCATCCACCGTGGCCGGCGCGTAGGCCCGCATCTCCCAGGCGATGAGGTCAGCCGCCGCCCGCCCGTGCCAGTCGGTCAGCCGCCTGGCCGCGATCCTGACCACGTCGGCGGGCTGCCAGCCGTTCCGCCACAACCCCGAGATCGCACGGGTCACAACCTCCACCAGCACGCGATCGGCGTCGTCCCGATCGGCCAGGAAGGCGGCGGCGGAGTCGAAGGCTGCCTCATCCTCGCGGGCAAGGGCCTCCATCGCCGCGGCGATCAGCTCATTAGCCTTACTCACACGTGCCGTCCACCTTAAAGAAAGTCCGCCAGAACCCTACCGCGACGGAGCCTCGTCCCCTGCTCACGGGCGCGGTGGAAGGCGGCGAGGTCCTGACCGACCCCGGCTGGCCCGCCTACCATGACGATCAGGGCCGAGCATAGGGGGCGTCCACGGCAAGCGACCCGCACGCGCAGGTGTACCACTCGAATATTGAGTTACGCGGTCTGAGCTGCGGTTAAGCGGCGTGATGGTATTCGTTGATCGTGCCTGTGGCGACGGGTTTTCGGCGGATGGATCGCAGGTCGTTGAGGTCGGTCACGTCGCGGGCGGGCTGCGTTTCGATGTCCGGGGGCCGTTGGTGCCGGGTCTGGTGCGGCCGGTGCCCGTTGTAATGGATCAGATACTTCTGGAGCACGAGAGCCAGGTGGCGTTCGTTGAGGATCAGGATCCGGTCCAGGAGTTCGCTGCGTAGGGTGCCGATGACGCGCTCGCAGATGGCGTTCATCCTCGGTGTCCGCGGCAGGGTGGTGATGACCTGCAGTCCTTCAGCTGCGAAGACCTCTCTGAAGGCGGAGGTAAAGAGCGGGTCTCGATCGTGGATCACGAACCGCAGCTCGGAGATGCGGTCACCCAGATCCATCGCCAGGTTGCGGGCCTGCTGCGCCGTCCATGCGCCGTTCGGGTGTGCGGTCACTCCGGCCAGGTACAGTCTCCGGGTGCCGTGCTCGATGAAGACCAGCACATACAGCCGTTTGAGCAGGGTCTCGACCGCCAGGAAGTCGCACGCGATGATCGCGGGGGCCTGGGCGGTCAGGAACTGCCGCCAGGTCGGCCCGGCTCGGCGGGGCGCCGGATCGATACCCGCCGCGTGCAGGATCTCCCACACCGTGGAGGCCGCGATCGGGTAGCCCAGGCGAGCCAGCTCGCCCGGGATTGTCCGGTGTCCCCAAGCTGGGTTCTCCCGCGCCATCCGAACAATCAGTGCCTTGACGGGCTGGCGGGTGCAGGGCCGTCCTGGGCGCCGCCTGTCGGTGAAGGTCCACTTACGCGTTACCAAGTGGCGGTGCCAGCGCAAGATCGCCGCCGGGGTGAGCGGGAACACCTCCGCCCACCGGCGGCGGTGAATCATCGCGACAATGCTGCCAGCCAGAGCCGGTCGGCGTGGCCCCATCGCGGCCGGCTACCGAGTTGACGGCGGAGCACCTGGTTCTCATGACGGAGCACCAGCAGCTCAACGTCCTTAGACAGATCAGAACGGACCAGTACCGTCAGCAGGCCGAACAAGCCCCTCACCAACCGGTAGACAAGCGACAACACCACCTTGCGATGCTCGCAGCCACGGCCCTGATCACGCAGCAAAACCCCAGCTCACAGCACGAAACCGTGTTTTCGAGCGGGACAGTTTCGGATCATCGCCACCATGCCGCAGACGCCGAGGATGAACGCAATCTGCGAGCGGGTCATCGGCACCCTGCGCCGCGAACTATTGGACCGGATCCTGATCCTGCGCGAACGTCATCTGGCCCAGGTGCTTCGCGAGTACCTGATTCACTACAACGGGCACCGGCCGCACGCACCGGGCCCTGAAGCAGGCCAGTCCGCTGCGGGCGCTACCCGATCTGGTCGACGCCGACATCAAGGTCACCCGACGAGACCGGCTCGGCGGCCTCCTACACGAATACGCCCAGGTCGCATGAGGAGACACAATATTCGGCACCCACACCGTCTCCTGAGCGGGCATCGGTGGCCGCTTGGCCGTCCGGTCCGCGTCCACCTCACACGGCACGTCCTCGGCCAAGCCGAGCGCCTCACGCAAGTGAGGCAGCGCCGGCCCGGGGATCTCGCCCAGCCTCGGGAAGTACTCGAGGTACTGGTACGACTTCAACCACGCCGTCAGCGCCAGCAGGTGCGGACCGGCGGTCGTCTTTTGTACAAGCGAGCGGTCAGCCAGTGACGCTCGGCCGTCGTCAGTCCTCGTGGGAGCGTGCGTACGTCAGCGTCTCACCCCGGGCGCCGGCCATCCAGATGTCCTGGCAGGCGACGGCCATCTCCTCGAGTCCCTCGACGACGGTGCCGAAGACGTTGCCCGGCACCCAGCCCTGGTCGCCGTTGAGCAGCAGGTTGTTGCGCCCGTAGAACAGCGCCAGGTCGATGATGTGTGACAGGTTCTTGGGACCGCCGCCGCTCTCGTAGCCGTGCGAGGGAGTGGCGAGATCATTGGCGTCGAACGCGAAGTAACAGAGGTCGCCGGGAATGGGAGTGACCGTGGTGTTCTCCTTCCCGGGCTCGACTGCCGCGAACGCCGGCACCAAGTTGTAGATCTCGTTTCGGGCGTACTTGCCATGGAAAACCTGACCGGACAGCGGAAGCGCGTCCCAGACGGCGGCTGCGGTGCGCGGCGCCTCGTCATCGAGCAGCCGGGCGGTGCAGGAAACGCCGCGCGATTCCAGTGTGACCGTGATGTAGCGAGCCATGGGGATTCTCCTCAATGGTTAGGGGCGAGCGAGCGGCGGCCGTGCGGAGGTCCAGTCGGTGGCCGCCTCATAGGCGTGGGCGGCCCGCAGCACGAGCGCGTCAGCGTGCCGGGGGCCGATGATCTGCAGGCCGACGGGCAGCCCGGCGGTGGTGAATCCGCAGGGCACGCTCGCGGCGGGCTGCTGGGTCATGTTGAACGGGTACGTGTAGGGAGTCCAGCTGGTCCAGTCCTCGGAGTGCCAGCCCTTCGGGGCGTCCATTCCCTTGGGGAACGCGGTGATCGGCAGGGTCGGCGTCAGCAGCAGGTCGTACGTCTGGTGGAAGCGCCCCATCCGTACCCCGAGGTCCATCCGAACCGCCGTGGCGTCCAGATAGTCCGCGGCGCCGGCGGCTAGGGCGCGCATGATGCCGCGGCGCAGGCCGGGGTCGACCCGCTCCAGGGCGTCGGGGCCATGGGCCTCGACGACCTTGGCCGCGCCCGTGAACCACAGGACGTGGAAGGCGTCGACGGGGTCGGCGAAGCCGGGATCGATCTCCTCGACGTCGGCCCCCGCCTCGGCCAGCACGGCCGCGGCGGTACGGACGGCGGCCTCGACCTCGGGGTCGTTGCGCACGTACCCGAGAGCGGGGGAGAA
This sequence comes from Nonomuraea sp. NPDC049784, assembly GCF_040659615.1. Classification (NCBI taxonomy): domain Bacteria; kingdom Bacillati; phylum Actinomycetota; class Actinomycetes; order Streptosporangiales; family Streptosporangiaceae; genus Nonomuraea; species Nonomuraea sp. NPDC049784. Next base: position 17,901 of record NZ_JBFAMX010000103.1, on the reverse strand, counting down.
CGCGATGCGCAGGCCGCGGACGCCGTCGCCGAGTCCGTCGCGGAACGAGGTCGCCGGGGTGGGCAGCGCCGACCAGTCGCGTGCGTCGAAACCGGTGAGTATGTCGAGCATCAGGGCGGCGTCGGTGACGGTGCGGGTCATGGGCCCGCCGTGTGACAGGGTGCCGAACGGGCTGGCGGGCCACATTGGGATGAGGCCGTACGTCGGTTTGATGGTGACTGTTCCGGTGAACGCGGCCGGGATGCGCACCGATCCGCCGCCGTCGGTGCCGACCGACCAGGCCCCCATGCCCAGCGCGACCGCTGCGGCGCTGCCGCCGCTCGATCCGCCAGCGGTCAGCTCGGCGTTCCACGGATTTCCGGTGGCGCCGTGGCGCGGGGAGTCGGTGACGCCCTTCCACCCGAACTCGGGCGTGGTGGTCTTGCCCAGCAGCACGGCTCCGGTCTCGCGCAGCCGGGCCACGGCCGGGGCGTCCTCGGGCCACGGTCCCTGCTCGTCGATGAGATTGGTGCCGCGTAGGGTCGGCCAGCCGCGGGTGTACAGGATGTCCTTGATCGAGGTGGGTACGCCGTCGCCGGGTCCGCGGGTGGTGCCGTCGCGCCAGCGGGCCTCGGACTCCTCCGCGGCGGCCAGCGCGGCCTCGGCGTCGACCATGACGAAGGCGTTCACTTCGTCGTTGGCGGCCTCGATCGCGGCGAGCGCGGCGCGGGTGGCCTCCACCGGGGACACGCTGCGATCGCGGTAACCGGCGATCAGTTCGGTGGCGCTCAGCCGGGTCAGGTCGGTCATCGTGACTCCCTACTCGTCTGCGGGACTCGGCCGCGGGTGGCTCGACTGCGGGCCGCTCGGCTCAGGCTGGCTCGCCTGCGGGTGGGCGGGCACGAACCCGAGCCGCTTGTCGACGACGTTGACGAGATCCTCGCCGTCGAGCCAGCGGACGGCGTTGTCGGTGAACTGCCGGGCCAGCGTGTCGAGCCAGCCGACGGTGTCGCCGGACATGTGCGCGGACACGACCACGCCGGGCGCGCTCCACAGCGGATGGTCCACCGGCAGCGGCTCGGTCGCGAACACGTCCAAGGACGCCCCCGCGAGCTGCCCGCCTGTCAGGGCCGCGACCAGGTCGTCCTCGACGACGCAGGGGCCGCGCCCGACGTTGATCAGGTGGGCGGTGGGTTTCATCGCGGCCAGCACGGTGGCGTCGATGAGCCCCCGGGTCGCCTGGGTCAGGGGCGCGACCATGATGACGTGGTCGGCCCAGCCGACGTGTGCGGCCAGCTCGTCGCTGGTGACGACAGTGCCGAAGTCGGGGTCGACGGCCCGCGCAGTGCGGCCGGCCCCACGTACGTCCATGCCGACGGCGCGGAGCAGCCGGGCGGTCTCGCGCCCGATGGCGCCGGTGCCCACGATCAACGCCGTGGTGCCGGCCACCGGCAGGGTCTCCCGGTGCTTCCACGTACGGGCGAGTTGCAGATCGTGGCTGCGGTGGAGGTCCTTGGCGAAGGCGAGCACCGAGCCCAGCACGAACTCGGCGATGGGCCGGTCGAAGACGCCACGTGCGTTGGTGACGATGACGTCGGAGTCGATGAGCTCCTCGAAGAGGAGCTTGTCCACGCCGGCCGCGGCCACGTGGATCCACCGCAGTGCCCCGGCGTGATCCCAGATCTGACGTACGGCGCTGGAGAAGAAGTCCCACAGGAAGAGGGCGTCCGCGTCCGCCACAGCGGCGGCCAAGCCGTCGGCGTCGCAGTAACGGACCGTCGCACGCTCCTCGACAGCCTGCATGTGCGGGGGGAGCGGGCCCCCGGCCGCGCAGAGCACGGCGATGATCGGCTTGCCGTCGGATCCTGCCATGGGCGCCTCCCCGTTCGCTTGCCACCTGGGCCGCGGCCCAACGTAGGAGAGCTACGTATGATTGTCAACAATGCATCGATCCTGCATGATGGCGACACGGCTCCACACTCGCACGGGGTCGGCTCCCACGATCGCAGGAGACCCGTCCATGACCACGAATACGAGCACCGCACCACCCGGACCGGAGGTCCAGACCGGCGTCGGCGTGATCGTCCCGTACGACATGGCGCTGGATCGGGAGCTGTGGCGCTGGACGCCCGATGACGTGGCGCTGTTCTTCACCCGTACCCCGTTTTCGCCGCTGCCGGTGACGGTGGAGATGGCGGAGCATGTTGGTGATGCCGCGGCCGTCAGCCGTTGCACCCGGGACCTGATCACGGTCTCGCCCGCGGTCTACGCCTACGGCTGTACGTCGGGCAGCTTCGTGCGAGGCGTACGGGGGGAGCGGCAACTGGTCGAGGCGATGTGCGCGGCCGGAGCCCCCGCGGCGGTCACGACGTCCGGAGCCCTGCTGGAGGCCCTGAGGCAGTTGGCCGCCGAGCGCGTGGCGATCGCCACCCCGTACGACCCGGACGTGACCGAGCGGCTGCGGCTGTTCCTGCGGGAGGCCGACGTGGACGTCGTCGGCAGCTCCCACCTGGGGCTGAGCGCCGACATCTGGAAGGTCCCGTACGCGCGCACCGCCGAGCTCGTCGCTCAGGCCGACCACGCCGAGGCCGACGCGATCGTGATCTCGTGCACCAACCTGCCGACCTACGACGTCGTCGCCCCGCTCGAGGCGCGGCTTGGCAAGCCGGTGATCAGCGCGAACCAGGCGACCATGTGGGCGGCGCTGCGGGCCATCGGCCGCCGGGCGACAGGGCCGGGGCAGCGTCTCCTCGGCTACCACTGACAGAGAGAATGCGAGGTTCATGTAGTGCAGCAGTCTTCCCTCGGCCCGGATGCCGCCGAGTACGCGCAACGGCTCGCCCGCGTACAGGAGGGCATGGCGGAGCGCTCGTTCGCCGCCCTGCTGGTGACCGATCCGGCCAATATGTACTACCTCACCGGCTATAACGCATGGTCCTTCTATACGCCGCAGTGTCTGGTGGTGCCGGCCAGTGGTCCGCCGGTCCTGTTCGCCCGCGCGATGGACGCCGCCGGAGCCGGGTCCACCGCCTGGCTGCCGCCGGAGCAGATCGAGGGCTACCCGGAGGAACTGGTCCACCGTCCAACGGTGCACCCGTACGACTGGATCGCCGAACGCGTCCGCGAACGCCGTCTGATCGATACTGGCCCGGACGGGTGCGTGGGAATCGAGGGAGACTCCGCGTTCTTCACGGCCCGCGGTTACCTCTCGCTGCGGGCGGGTCTTCCGCACGTCCGGCTCGAAGACAGCCAGGAGCTGGTCAACTGGGTGCGCGTGGTCAAGTCCGACCACGAGCTCGCCCAGATGCGGATCGCCGGGTCGATCGCGCAGCAGGTCATGGAGGTGGCGCTGGAGGCCGTGGCCCCAGGGCGACGCCAATGTGACGTCGTCGCCGAGATCGCCGCGGCACAGGCGCGCGGCACGGCTGAGCACGGCGGCGACTACCCGGCGTTCGTGCCGATGCTGCCCACCGGCAAAGGAGCCGGCACACCGCATCTGACCTGGACCGAGGAGAAGTTCCGCGTCGGTGAGGCCACGACGATCGAGCTCGCCGGCGTGTACCGGCGCTACCACGCGCCGCTGGCCCGCACCATCATGCTCGGCGAGCCGCCCCGCCGACTCGCCAATACCGCCGCGACCGTGCGCGACGGCATGGCCGAGGTCCTGGCCACGCTGCGCCCCGGACGGACCGCTCACGAGATCCACGCCGCGTGGAACGCCGTCATCAGCGCGTACGGCCTGACCAAGGAGTCGCGGATCGGGTACTCCATCGGTCTGGGATACCCGCCGGACTGGGGCGAGCGCACCATCAGCCTGCGGCCCGACGAGCACACCGTGCTCGAGGCCGGCATGTGCTTCCACGTCATCCTCGGCATGTGGATGGACGACTGGGGATACGAGCTGTCCGAACCCGTCGCGCTGACCACCGACGGGGTAGAGCGGCTGACCGACCTCCCCCAGAACCTCACGATCGGACGGTGAACACGATGACGCAGACCGCCCGGCCCGTGCCGCTCGCGGCACGGGCGGCAGGACTGGTCGGGTCGGTCATCGACTCGAGCACGTCGCTGCTGCAGAAACAGTCGCACGACATCGTCCGCTTCGCGATGGGTAGCCCCGCCGCCGAAGTGGTCCCCACGCGGGTCCTGGCCATGATCAGCGCCGCCGAACTGAGCTCGGCCCACGCCTACGACTACGCCGCGACCGAGGGCGACCCCCGGCTGCGCGCGGCAGTGCTCGACATGTTGTCGGGCACCGGCGAGGCGACGACCCCCGACCGGCTGACCATCACCAGCGGCGGGATGCAGGGCATCGACCTCGCTTGCAAGCTCTTCGTCGACCCCGGTGACCTGGTCGTCGTCGAGTCGCCGACCTACACCAACGGCAGCGCCACCGTCATGTCGTACGGCGGAGAGATGATCGAGGCGCCCGTCGACGACGACGGGCTGGTCGTCGAGGCTCTGCCGGAGCTCGTCGAGCGGGCCGGTCGCCTGCCGAAGGCGATCTACACGATCCCGAACTTCCAGAACCCCTCCGGCACCACCATGTCGCTCGCACGGCGGCTCGCGCTCCTCGAGCTGGCCCGCGGATGGGGGGCGATCGTCATCGACGACGACCCGTACGGCTGGTTGCGCTTCGCCGGCGAGGACCTGCCCAGCCTGCGCGAACTGGGTGACGGGCGCGCGGACGTGTTCTCGGTGCGTACCTTCTCGAAGGTGCTGGCGCCGGGCCTGCGGGTGGGCTGGGTCGACGCGGCCCCCGAACTCGGCCAGTTGCTGATCAACGCCAAGCAGGCCATGGACACCTGCGCCAACCTGCCCGCGCAGCTCCTGGTGGCCCGGTTCCTCGAGGACGGCCACCTCACCGAGCACCTGAGCGGCCTGCGCGTGGAGTACCTGCGCCGCAAGATCGGGATGCAGCGGGCGCTCACCGAGCACCTGGGCGACATCGCGAGATGGACCAGCCCGGACGGCGGATTCTTCCTGTGGGTGACGCTGCCGGAGGAGGTCGACGCGCAGGAGCTGGTCGAGGTGGGGCTGGCCGAAGGGGTTGCCTTCATCCCCGGCTCGGCCTTCTCGCCCAGCGGCCGATTCCGCAACGCCCTGCGGCTGTGCTTCGCGTCTACCACACCGGAGCGCACCCTCGAGGGTGTACGCCGACTGCGCCGCGCGATCGAACTGGTGGCGACGGGGGCTCAGCGTGGCTGACTGCGGAGCGATCACCGCGGCTGAACACGCGGTCCTCGACCTGATCAAGCTCGACGAGATCCGCGAGGTCGCGGTGGACCTGGTCCGGGCGGTGGGGCAGAACCCTCCTGGCGAGGAGGGGCCGACCGTGGATGTTCTCGTCGCCGCCTGCGAGGCGCGCGGTCTGGCGGTGACGACCACTGAGGTGGAGCCCGGCCGGTCCAACGTGTCGGCGGTCCTCGCCGGGGGCCCCGGGCCCGGGTTGCTGCTGCTCGGGCACACCGACGTGGTGCCCGTCGGCGACAACTGGACCGTGCCGCCCTTCGGCGGCGAGGTCCGCGACGGCCGGCTGTTCGGGCGCGGCTCGGCGGACATGAAGGGCGGTCTCGCCGCGTGCGTGGTGGCGCTGTCCGCGCTGCGGCGGGCCGGTGTCGACCTCACCGGTCCGGTCGAGCTGGCCGCCGTGGTCGACGAGGAGGAGACCGGCAAAGGCATCCGGGCCTACCTCGCCGGCGGTGACCGTTCCGGCTTTGCCGGGTGCGTCGTGGCGGAACCCACCGACCTGCAGACGATCATCGCGGCGCGTGGTGACTCGTACGTCGAGATCGCGGTCACCGGGCGGGCGGCGCACTCCGGCAAGCCCTCCGACGGGCTCAACGCCATCTACGGCGCCGCCGCGGTGGTGACCGAGCTCGAACGCTGGCACGGCGAGCTGTCGGACGTACGGCATCCGCTGGTCGGGGCCGCCACGTGGAGCGTCGGTCAGATCGCCGGCGGCACCGGGACGTCCACTGTTCCGGCCGAGTGTCTGATCACCGCCGACCGGCGCCTGTTGCCCGATGAGAAGGGGGAGACCGTGCTGGCCGAGACGACCGGCCGGATCGAAGCCCTGCGTCTGGGCGAGCGTGGGCTGGGCGTCGAGGTCACCATGACGATGCAGATGCCCGGGTTCGAGACGGCGCCGGACCATCGGCTGGTCGAGACGGCCAAGCGGGCGGTGGGCGACGCCGACGGGCCCGAACTGCCGCTGGCGGGATGGACCGCCGCGTGCGACGGCGGATTCATCGCCCGCGACGCGGGGGTTCCGGTGATCGTGCTCGGCCCCGGCTCGGTCGCCGAGCAGGCGCACCGGGCCGACGAGTCGGTCAGCCTCGAGGAGCTCGTGGTCGCGGCCCGCGCCTACGCGCTGTGCGCGATGAGGCTACTCACCGGCTGAACCGGGGGCCGCCTTCGCGGTCGGCACCAGCGTCTGGTGCCGACCGCGGTCGTCACCGGCGTTCAGTGCCGCCTTCGAGGTCGTCACCTGCGTCCAGGGCAGCCGCGAGCACCTGTGCCAGGTGCAGCGCGGTCCGGTCGGTGCCCTGCCCGATCTGTGTGCGGCAGCTGAAGCCGTCCGCGACGATCGCCGTCGTAGGGTCCGCCGCGCGTACGGCGGGCAGCAACACCCGCTCGCCGGCCGCCCGCGACACTTCGTAATGGCCCCGCTCGAACCCGAAATTACCGGCGAGACCACAACAGCCGGAGTCCGGGGCATCGGCGTCGATGCCCGCCGCCCGCATCAGCGCGGAGTCCACCTCGAAGCCCATGACCGAGTGCTGGTGGCAGTGCCGCTGCACCAGCGCCTTCCCGCCCACGTCGGGCGGCCGCCAGCCCGGGGCGTACGCGGCCAGCAGCTCGGCCAGCGTATGGGTGAGCTGCTTGGCCCGCTCGGCCCGCTCGTCACCGGGCAGCAGATCCACCGCCTCGTGCCGGAACACGGCGGTGCAGCTCGGCTCCAGCCCGACGACGGGGACGCCCGCCCGCAGATAGTCGTCGAGCAGGCCCAGGGAGTGGCGCAGCACCCGCTTGGCGACACCGAGCTGCCCGGTCGAGATCCAGGTCAACCCGCAGCACACCTGGCCGCGCGGCAGCACCACCTCGAAGCCCGCCGCCTCGAGCACCCGGACCGCGGCGCGGCCGACCTCGGGGGAGAGGTAGGTGGTGAAGGAGTCGGGCCACAGCACGACCTTGCCGCGCGTGCCGGTACCGGCTGGTCGGCCACGCCGGCGAAACCACGCCGTCAACGGCTGGTCGGCGAAGCGCGGGATGGCCCGCTCGGGCGCGATCCCGCCGATCCGTTTGAGCAGGCCCGCGAGACCCGACGACGTCATCCGGTTGACCACCCTCGGCATGCGCGCCGCCAGGCGCGACCACAGCGGCAGCCAGCCCATCGAGTAGTGCGACGGCGGGCGGAGCCGATGCCGGTAGTGGTGGTACTGGAACTCGGCCTTGTAGGTGGCCATGTCGACGTTGACGGGACAGTCGGAGAGGCATCCCTTGCACGACAGGCACAGGTCGAGGGCGTCGCGGACCTCGGTGGAGCGCCACCCGTCGGTGACGACGTCACCCCGGAGCATCTCCCACAGCAGGTGAGCCCGGCCCCGCGTGGAGTGCTGCTCTTCGCGGGTGACCTGGTAGCTGGGGCACATCACGCCGCCCGAAGACTCCCGGCACTTGCCCACCCCGACGCAGCGGCGCTGTGCCTGGGCGAAGCTGCCGCCGTCCTCCGGGTAGGCGAAGACCGTCAGCAGGCGCTTGGGGTCGGCCGCTCCGGCATGCCGGATGTTCGCGTCGATCGGCGCGGGGTCGGCGATGATGTCCGGATTCAGCACCCCGGAGGGATCCCAGAGCTGCTTGACCTCGCGGAACAGGCCCATGATGTCGGTGCCGTACATGCGGGTCAGCAGTTCCGAACGCGCTCGTCCGTCGCCGTGTTCGCCGGAGACCGAGCCGCCCAGGCGGACGACGAGGTCGGTGGCCTGCTCGACGAACGAGCGGAAGGTGGTCAGACCGGTCCGGCTCATCAGGTCGAAGTCGATGCGCATGTGCATGCAACCCTCGCCGAAGTGCCCGTACGAGGCGCCCGACAGGTCGTGGGCCGCCATCAGCTCGTCGAGCTCGCGCAGGTACGTCGCGAGGCGGTCCGGCGGGACCGCGGCGTCCTCCCAGCCGGCCCAGGCCTCCGCGCCGTCGGCTCGGCGGGTGGCGAGGCCGGTGCCGTCGCGCCGGCACCGCCACAGCACGGCCTGCGCGCGCGGGTCGGTGACCAGCGCCGACGTCACGGGGATGCCCGCGTTGCCGAGGTCGGCGACGATCGCGCGCCCCGCGCGGGCCGCGTGCTCGACGTTGTCGCCCGCGACCTCGATGAGCAGCCAGGCGCCGCCCTCCGGCAGGCCCGCCGCGACCGCGTCGTTCCTGACCTGGTCGGGCAGGCGCCGCACCAGCGCGTCATTGATCGATTCCATGGTCAGTGGCTGGTGGGGCAGTACGTGGGGCACGCATTCGGCGGCGCTGAACGAGTCGGGGAAGCCCAGCACCAGCAGGGCCTTGGCGGCGGGCAGCGGCACCAGGCCGACGGTCGCCCGCAGGGTGGTCGCCAGGGTGCCTTCGGTGCCACAGAGGAACCGGGCGACGTCGTAGCCGTGCTCGGGCAGCAGCCGGTCCAGCGCGTACCCGGAGATGCGGCGTTTGAGACCGGAGAAGCGCCGGCTGATGGCGAGGGCGTTCCGCTGGGCCAGCTCCTGCATCGCCCGGTGGAGCTCGCCCTCGCGGCCCGGCCGGGCGGCCAGTTCGGCCATCCGCCGCCGGGTGTCGGCATCGGCGGCCGGCACCGTGAGGTCCAGCCGGGAGCCGTCCGCGAGCAGCGCCTCAAGACCCATGAGGTTGTCCGCGGTGGTCCCCCAGGCCACCGAGTGGGCGCCGCAGGCGTTGTTGGCGATCATCCCGCCGAGGGTCGCCCGGCTGGCCGAGGAGGGATCGGCGCCGAAGGTGAGGCCATGGCGGGCCGCCGCCGCGGTCAGGTCGGTGAGTACGACACCCGGTTCGACCACGGCGGTGCGACTGGCGGGGTCGAGATCGAGGATCCGGTTGACGTGGCGGGAGACGTCGATGACCACGCCGCCGAGGGCGTTGCCGGCCATGGACGTACCGCCGCCTCGGACCACCACGGGCGCGCCCACCTCAGCCGCGATGCACACGGCGGCCACGAGGTCGTCGACGTCGGCGGGCACGACGACCAGGTCGGGCACCAGCCGGTAGTTGGAGGCGTCCGTGCTGTACAGGGCCTTGGTCCCGGGGTCGTGGCGGGCCGTCCCCCGCAGGACGGACGTCAGCCGCGTGGCCAGCGACTCGACGTCGAAAGCCGTCGAGTGGCGGGTCAATGGCTCAGGACGGCGTGCAGGAAGCTCTTGGTGCGATCTTCCTTCGGCGCCTTGAAGATCTCTCCGGGCGGACCCTGTTCGACCACGGAACCGTGGTCGAACATCACGACGCGATCCGAGATCTCCTCGGCGAAGCGCATCTCGTGGGTCACCATGAGCATCGTCATGTCGGTGCTCACGGCCAGCTCCCGGATGACGTTGAGCACCTCGCCGATCAGCTCGGGGTCGAGTGCCGACGTGGGCTCGTCGAAGAGCATCACCTTGGGCCGCATCGCCAGCGCGCGGGCGATGGCCACCCGCTGCTGCTGCCCGCCGGACAGCTTCGGCGGCTTGTGGCCGAGGTGCTTCGACAGGCCCACCATCTCCAGCAGTTCGACCGAGCGCTGACGGGCCTCCTCCTTGTCCAGCTTGAGCACCCGGGTGGGCGCCTCGAGGACGTTCTCCAGGGCGGTCATGTGCGGGAAGAGGTTGAACTGCTGGAACACCATGCCGACGTGGCGGCGGGTCGCCCGCATCTGCTTGGTCTCCTTGGGCCGCGAGCCGGGCTTGACGTCCCACAGGGTCTCGCCGTTGACCGTCACGAGTCCCGTGTCGGGGGTCTCCAGGGTCATCAGGATCCGCAGGATCGTGGTCTTGCCCGATCCGGACGGCCCGATGATGGACACCTTCTCGCCCGACTTGACGTCGAAGTTCAGCGAGCGGAGCACCTCATTGTCGCCCCACCGCTTGCTGACGTCGTCGAAGGAGATCATGACCTCGCGGTCCGCCGCGGGCGTCGATTCGGGTACGGGGGCAGACTCGGTGTCAATGTGAGGGGGCAAGTCGACGCTCCAATCTCCGGACCATCTGAGAGGCCGGGTAGCTGACCAGGAGGAAGAGCAGACCCGCGATGGTCAGCGGCTCGAGGTAGCGGAAGTTGTTCGATCCGATCGCCTGAGCGTGGGCCAGCAGTTCGAACACGGTGATGGCGGACAGCACGGCCGAGTCCTTGAACATCTGGATGAGGTAGTTACCCAGGATGGGGATCACCGACCGGACGGCCTGCGGAAGGACGATCCGAGTCCAGGTGGCACCGATGGGCAGATTGAGCGCCTTCGCCGCCTCCCACTGCCCGGGCGGCACGTCGTGGATTCCGGAGCGGTAGACCTCGGCCGTGTAGGCGCTGTAGTTGATGCCGATCACGACGATGCCCGTGGCCATCGGACTGAAGCTCAGCCCGTAGTTGGGCAGGATGAAGAACGCGCAGTACGCCTGGATCAGCAGCGGCGTCCCCCGGACGAACTGGACATAGAAGTCGAACAGCTTTGACAGGACCGGCAGGCGCGAGAACCGGATGACCGCGACCACCAGGCCGAGGAGCATCGCGATGACCGTGCCGGCGAGGGTGATCTGGACGGTCACCCACAGTCCTTGAAGCAGATCCGGCAGGATCGACAACGCGAATTTGGAGTCCCAGATCATACGGGCATCCCTGCCTTCACGAGTGGCCCCGGCTGATCCCGGCGCGACTTGGACTGGCGGTCCAGGGCGAATCGCCGCTCCAGCCACTTCATCAGCTGGGAGATCAGTGTCGAGAGCAAGAAGTACAGCACGAGGATCGTGAGGAACACGGCCGTCGTCTGCCCAGTGGTGTTGCGTACCATCTGCCCGCGGAAGGTGAGATCCGCGACCGTGACGAGCGAGACCAGCGAGGTGTTCTTCAGCAGATCGACCATCACGTTGCAGAACGGCGGCAACATGGCCGGGATGGACTGGGGTATCAGCACCCGCCGCATCCGCAGCGCCCGGCCCATGCCGAGGGCCACGCACGCCTCGGTCTGCCCGGCGGCGCGTGAGTTGATCGTGCCACGTACGATCTCGGCCCCGTAGGCCCCTTCGTTGAACCCCAGCGCCAGCACCGCCGCGGTGAGCGGGGCGAGCTGGAAGCCGAAGAAGGGCAGGGCGAAGAAGAACCAGAACATCTGGACCAGCAGAGAGGTGCCGCGGAAGACCTCGACGAAGACGCCGGCCGGCCACCGAAGCCACCAGTGCTGCGACAGGCGGGCGAGACCCGCCGTGAACGCCGTCACCACCGTGAGGATGGCGCCGAGAACGGTGACGAGCAGCGTGATGAGCAGCCCCTGCAGCAGCAGCGGCGCGTAGGTGATCACATCGGACATGGGTCGTCGATCTCCTGGGCCGTAGGGGTGAGGCTGGGGTGGCCCACTCGGGTCAGCCGGCGTTCTTGCACAGCTCGGCGGCTGTGACGCCCTTGGTGATCTGCGCGTCGAAGCCCCACTTGGTGAGGATCGCGGCGAACTCGCTGGTCGCCTTGAACGCGGCGAGCTCCTTGTTGTACTCGGCCAGGAACGTCTTTTCCGTGGGGCGGAAGGCCGCTCCGGACCCGGTCCGTGGCGCGTCACCCACCGGCTCGGTGACCTCGAAGTCCTTGTCCTTCTCCTGCAGCGCCTTCAGCGAGAGGGTCGGCAGGAAGAAGGCGTCGGCCCGCCCGGCCCGCAGCGCCTCGATGCCGCTGCGCCCGTCGTCCACCTTGACCAACTGCCCGTCGGGCACCTTGGCCGTCTTGAGGATCCCGTCCTCGAACCCGCCGGGAAGCACCGCGATCTTCAGCTCCGCGTTCGCGAGCACGCCGGCGACGGTGGTGATCTTCTTCGGGTTGCCAGGCTTGACCCCGAAGGACTCCGTCGACACGATGACCGGCTCCGAATAGAGCACCTCTGCGCAGCGTGACTGCTTCATGAACAGGCCCGCCGCGATGGCGTCCCATCGGTTGGCCTTCAGGCCGGGGATCATCGACGCGTACGGAGTGATGACTCCCTGGACGTCGTTGATGCCCAGGCGCTTGCACACGGCGCGGAACACGTCCGGCTCGGCGCCCGTGACGTTGCCGTCCGCGGTGACCTGCGTGTACGGCGGCTCGTTCGCGATGCCCACGCGGAGATAGCCTTGCTTTCGCCCGGTCGCGAGCAGGTCCTGGGTAGCGCTCGCGGAGCCGGGGATCTCCGTCCGGCTGCAGCCGGCCAGAAATCCGGTCAGCGGCGCGGCCATCGCGGCGGCGCCGAGGCCGCGAAGGAGTGCTCTCCGCGAGGGGTCGTAGGTCATGTCGACTCCGATATCGTCGCGGCCGTCCTGGGGGACAGCGTTGGGAAGCCGGGATTCGCCAGGAGCGGCGCGAGGCCTCTTTGTTGCTGACCGAAGCTAATCAGCTGGTGTAGCATTGTCAACAATCTTATTGATCCCTCGGGATATTGGAACGCGCTCGAAACACTCGCGAAACGTGTTTTCCGCCGCATCGCTCCTCAACCGAAAGGTCATCCGTGAACGACCAACTCCGTCATACGACCGTCGGTCTGCTGTACCCCGGCTTCGGCGCCGAGGACGATTTCCCTGCCCTCGAGCGACGGCTGGGCGGCGTCGTGCGCCTGCCGCTGGTGCACACGTCGGTCGGTGAGGACGCCCACAGGGTCGACGCGCTGCTGGACCTCGGCGGCGCCGAGCGCCTGGCCGAAGGCGCCCGGCAACTGGTCGGTCACGCTCCGGACTCCGTGATGTGGGCGTGCACCTCGGGCAGCTTCGTCTTCGGCTGGGACGGCGCCCGCGAGCAGGTGGAGGACGTGGCGAAGATCGTGGGGCTGCCCGTCTCGTCGACCTCCATCGCGTTCGTCGAGGCGGTGCACGCGCTCGGCCTGCGCCGCGTCGCCGTCGCGGCGTCCTACCCGCAGGACGTCGCGTCACACTTCGTGGAGTTCCTGCGGCGCGGCGGGGTCGAGGTCGCGGCGCTGGGCAGCCACGGCATCCTCACGGCGGCCGAGGTCGGCACCTTCGGTAAGGAGCGCGTGGCGGACATGGTGCGCTCCGGTGACGCCGACGACGCGGAGGCCGTGTTGGTCCCCGACACCGCGATGCACTCGCTGGCATGGCTGGACGACCTCGAGAGCGCCGTCGGCAAGCCGGTCCTCACCGCCAACCAGGTCACGGTATGGGAGGGGCTGCGGATCGGGGGAGGGAGCACGCGCCTCGACGGCATGGGATCCCTCTTCCGCCGGTGATCGGACATGACATCAGTTGATTCCCACGTCGCGATGATGAACAATCCACAATCGACACGCACGCCGGGCTCTCCGCGCCGCACTGTCGCAGCCGAATCGGAGACCAGCATGACCACCCTGGGCAGGTTCATCGGACCCGTGGACCGCGAGTCCACGCCGAGCATCATCGCCCGCAAGCTCCGTGAGGCGATCGCCCACGGCGAGCTCCGGCCGGGCACCCAGTTGGGCGAGGCCGACCTGGCCCGCGAGCTCGGCGTGAGCCGTGGCCCGCTGCGGGAGGCCATGCAGCGCCTGACGCAGGAGGGGTTGCTGATCTCGATCCGCAACCGCGGTCTGTTCGTCATCGAGTTGACCGATGACGACGTCTACGACATCTACGTGGCACGCACCGCCGTCGAGCGCGCCGCCGCCGCCGAGATCTTCCGCCGCGATCCCGTCGCCGCGGGTACGCGACTGGCGGCGATCATCAAGAAGATGGCGAAGGCCTCCGACCGGCTGGACGGAGAGAAGATCGGCGCCGCGGACCTGGAGTTCCACGAGGAGCTCGTCCGGATGGCCCAGAGCCCTCGGCTGTCACGGATGCACCACACGCTGCTGACCGAGACCCGCATGTGCGTGACCGCGCTGCAGGAGACCTACCCCGCGCCCGATGACCGCGTCCCCGAGCACAACGAGATCGCCGACGCGTTCATCGCCGGCGATGCCGAACTCGTTGACCGCCTGCTCATCGAGCACATGCGCGACGCGGTGGTCCGCCTCGGGTCGCGGGGGGCCGCCACCTAGACCGGTCAGGCGAGGGCGATGCCGATGTACTTGGTCTCCAGAAACTCCTCGATACCGGTCGGCCCGCCCTCGCGGCCGAGTCCCGAGGCCTTGACCCCGCCGAACGGCGCGGCGGGGTTGGACACCACACCCTGGTTGATGCCGACCATGCCCGTCTCCAGTGCCTCGGCGACGCGTAGCGCGCGTGACAGGTCGTTGGTGTACAGGTAGTTGACCAGGCCGTACTCGGTGTCGTTGGCGGCTGCCACGACCTCTTCCTCGGTGGTGAACGGCGTCAGCGGCGCGACCGGGCCGAAGATCTCCTCGTGGCGCATTCGAGCCGACTCGGGCACGCCGGTCAGAACCGTCGGCGGGTAGAAGAAGCCGGGCTCGTTCCCGGTCTCTCCGCCGGTGAGCACCTTGGCGCCGCGCTCGACGGCGTCGGTCACCAGCTGGTGCACCTTCCGCTGCGCGGCGGCGTCGATGAGCGGGCCGACGCGGACGCCGTCGTCGACGCCCCGTCCCACGGGCAGGGCGGCCATCTTCTCGGCCAGCTTCGCACCGAAGACGTCGATGACGTCGGCGTGGACATACATGCGGTTCGCGGCGGTGCAGGCTTCGCCGGAGTTGCGCATCTTCGCGGCGATCGCCCCGTCGACGGCCGCATCGAGGTCGGCGTCGGGGAAGACGATGAACGCGGCGTTGCCACCGAGCTCCATCGAGGTGCGCAGCACCTTGTCGGCGCACTGCTCGAGCAACCGGCGGCCCACGGCGGTGGAACCCGTGAACGACAGCTTGCGCGCCACGCCGGAGCGGATCAGCGGCTCCATGACCGCGCCCGCGTTGTCCGTGGTCACGACATTGACCACACCCTCGGGAACACCGGCTTCGGCCAGGATCTCGGCCAGGGCCAGCATGGACAGCGGGGTCTGCGCGGCGGGTTTGATGACACTGGTGCAGCCGGCGGCGATCGCGGGGCCGATCTTGCGGGTGCCCATGGCCATGGGGAAGTTCCAGGGCGTGATCAGCAGCGACGGCCCGACGGGCTGCTTGGTCACCAGGAAACGGGCGCCGCCGGCCGGCGCGACCTGGTAGCCGCCGTTGACGCGGACGGCCTCTTCGGCGAAGTGGCGGAAGAACTCCGCGGCGTAGGCGATCTCGCCCCGTGACTCCGCCAGGGGCTTGCCCATCTCCAGTGTCATGAGCAGGGCGAGGGTGTCCATGCGCTCGTGCAGCAGGTGGAAGGCGCGCATGAGCATGTCGGCACGCGCGCGCGGCGCGGTGGCGGCGAACGCGGTCTGCGCCGCGGCGGCGGCTTCGAGGGCGGCCATCCCGTCTTCGGGCGACGCGTCCGACACAGCGCACAAGAGCTTGCCCGTGGAGGGATCCAGCACGTCGAAGGTGGCTCCTGACGACGCGTTGATCCACTTGCCGTTGATGAAGAGCTGCTTCGGAGCCGCCTCGGCGACTGAGCGTTCACGGGCCTGATCGGTCATTTCTCGTCCCTTCCGACGGAGGGTGCTGGGAGCCGGCGCCGCTTCGGGGGCTGACGCGGACCGCGAGTCGTTGTAAGTTATCTACCAGTTTGATTGTCGACAATCTACCAGAGGGGTCCACGTGGCAGAACTCTCTTCGATCCTCAAGCAGGCAACCGGAGTCATCGCCGCCCGCGGCGAAGGCGTGCACCTCTACGACGAGGAGGGCCGCCGCTACCTCGACTTCACCGCCGGCATCGGCGTCACCAGCACGGGGCACTGCCACCCGCGCGTGGTCGAGGCGGCCCAGCGTCAGGTCGCGACCCTCATCCACGCCCAGTACACGACAGTCATGCACCGCCCGCTGCTCGACCTGGTCGACCGTCTCGGCGAGGTGCTGCCCACCGGCCTCGACCGCATGTTCTTTTCCAACTCCGGCTCTGAAGGGGTGGAGGCGGCCCTACGCCTGGCCCGCCAGTCGACCGCCCGCCCGAACGTCGTCGTCTTCCACGGCGGCTTCCACGGCCGGACCGTCGCGGCCGCCTCGATGACCACCTCCGGGACCAAGTTCCGCGCCGGCTTCAGCCCCATCATGGGCGGCGTCGTCATCGCGCCCTTCCCGAACCCCACCCGCTACGGATGGAGCGAGGAGGATGCGACCGACTTCGCCCTGCGCGAGCTGGACTACCTCCTTCAGACCGTGACGACGCCGGCCGAGACCGCCGCCTTCTTCGTCGAGCCGGTGCTGGGGGAGGGAGGTTACGTGCCGGCCAACACCCGGTTCCTGGCAGGCCTGCGCGAGCGTGCCGACAGGTATGGGATCCTGCTGGTCCTCGATGAGGTGCAGACCGGCTGGGGGCGCACCGGCAAGTTCTGGGGCGGCGACCATTTCGACGCCCGCGCCGACATCCTGATCACCGCCAAGGGCCTGGCCTCCGGGTTCCCGCTGTCGGCGATCGCCGCCCGCGCGGACATCATGGAGAAGGCCTGGCCCGGATCGCAGGGCGGCACCTACGGCGCGAACGCGGTGGCCTGCGCCGCGGCACTCGCCACCCTCGACGTGATCCAGAGCGAAGACCTCGTACAGAACTCGGCCGCCCGCGGCGCCGAACTCCGCGCGGCACTGCAGGACGTGGCGTCCGGGCACAAGAACATCACCGACGTGCGAGGCCTGGGCCTGATGCTGGGCAACGAGTTCCGCGACGCGAACGGAGACCCGGACGGCGCCACCGCCGCCGCGGCCCAGCAGGAGGCCGCCAAGCGGGGCCTGCTGCTGCTGACCTGCGGCGCCTGGGGAGAGGTCGTCCGGTTCATCCCCGCGCTGGTTGTCAACTCCGAGCAGGTGAAGGAGGCTGGCACGATCTGGGCGGAGGCGGTGACCGCGGTGACCGCCTGACCAGCGGTCACGTCACGTTCGACCGCGGACGGCGAGGGGCAGGCGGGAAAGCTGTCGTCGGGGGCCGGCCCGCTCCGGGTGACGAGCGGGCGGCCTCTAGAACAGGTCGTGCGCCGGCCAGACGGCGACCTCCCGGTAGACGTCCCATATCGGCAGGCGCACTGCCCGCAGCCGCGCGATGTCCGCAATCCCGGGCCCAGTGGCGCCCGCAGGAGCGCGCGCACAACCGACAGATGCGTCACAAGTGCGCGTTTTACGCGTTCGGGTCCCAGTCTGCGAGCTGCTCCATCGGCTCGGTGTCGCCGGTGGTCTCCAGGCCGTCGAGCGGGACGCGCTCGTAGAAGTAGAGGACCAGTTCGCTCGCTGCGCCTCGCATCGCCATGTCGCCCGGCTCCGCGTCGGCGGCGAGGTCGTCGCAGCGGACGCCGTCGGCGTTGAGGGTCAGGCGCCAGGAGCGGCCCTCGGTCGTGTGCAGGTCGATGGTCGCCGGCTTGAACGGCCAGGGGACGGTCGTCGCCGAGACGGTCGTCAGGAACTCGTCGACGCCCTCGACCGCGACGTCCGTCGGCAGCGGCTGTGCGGCCCCCTGGGTGAGCTGGGCGTCGTAGGTGTGGACGGCGATCTCCTGGATCTGGTGCCGGGCCACGGCTCCGCTGGTCTCCGGGGCCTGCGAGCGGCCCCACCAGGTCCAGCAGCCGCGGTCCGGGCCGGCCTCGCGCATCGCGTCGAGCATGAGCTCGGTCGACTCGGCGAGCCAGGCGTCCAGGGCTTCGCGGTCGCGGGGCGCGGTCGGGGTGCCCTTCGGGTCCGTCCTCGCCGGGGGCTCAGCGCCCGGGCCCGCCGCGACGATGGCG
>NZ_JBFAMX010000102.1:0-26427 GCF_040659615.1 Nonomuraea sp. NPDC049784 | reverse complement strand
AGGCGCTGCCCTCGGTCGCCGCCGAGGTGGCGGGCCGCGGCGGCATCGTCATCGTCAGCGACCACCAGGGCGGCCTGCGCTCTCTTCCCGCCGTCCGGCACTGGTCGCTGGTGGACGGCCACCTCAAGGAGAGCACGGCGGCACCCCGCCTCGAACCGTCGGCAGGAATCGCCACCGTCTCCCAGGAGAGCCGGGAGGCGGTCGTCGCCGTCACCGTACCCGCGGCCGAGCTCCACAACTTCCTCACCAGGATGCGCGGCGAGGGCTACCAGGCCCGCGAGATCGAGGAGACCGGATGATCGCCCTGGCCGCGTTCCGCCTGGCCGCCTACGTCCGCTCGCACCGTGTGTACCAGGCGCTCCTCCTGGCCCTGGCCCTGATGGCGATCGTCTACGGCAGCCGGGCGCCGAAGGGAGCGGAGGCCTCCGTGCTCACGGACGGCGCCGTACTCATCATTCCCGTCCTGGCCTGGGCCGCGAGGAGCCTCCTCGACACCGAGCCCGACCAGCAGCGCGAGATGTCCGCGATCCAGGCGGGCGGCCGGGGCAGGGAGGTGGCGGCAGGGCTGGTGGCGGCGTTCGCGACGTGTACGGCGCTCGCGGCGCTCAGCCTGGGCTGGGCTCTCCTTCTCGGCGTCAGCCAGGCCCCGACGGCCGGCGTGCTGACCGCCGTGCTCGTCCTGCACGCTCTGGCCACGCTGACCGGAACCGCGCTGGGCGCGCTCACCAGTCGCGCGGTCGTCAGCTCCCCTGCCGTCTCGATCATGGCGCTGCTGCTCGGGTTCCTGGTGATGCTGCTGCTCAGCGCCTCGTCCCTGCACTGGCTCACCGTGCCGCTCATCGCCTGGATGAAGGCGGCGAACGCAGGTCACCTCCTCGACCAGCTTCCCGAGCTCGCCTCCGTCTCCCTGATCTGGTGCCTGATCGGCCTCGGGGCGTACGTGTGGCTCCGGCGTAGGGTAGGTTAGTGAGCACTCACCCACCCTAGAGGAGGCAACGGTGAAGGTGATCTGCATGGGTGACAGCATCACCCGCGCACAGGTGAGCGCCGACTACGTGGCCATGCTCCGCGCGCGGCTGCCCGAGGCGACCGTGGTCAATGCCGGGGTCAACTACGAGCCGTCCTCGGAAACGGTGAAGCGGCTCGACGACGTCGTCGGACAGGACCCGGACGTGGTGACCGTACTGATCGGCACCAACGACGCGAACTTCACGCTCAGCCCGAAGCTCGCCCAGACGCTACGCAAGCGTTGGAAGCTCTCGGCGGACCCGACCCCGGAGAGCTACGCCGCCAACCTCACCACCATCGCCAGGAGGCTGCAGGACCAGACGATGGCCCGGGTGGCGCTGCTCTCCCTGCCGGTCATCGGCGAGGACCTCGGCTCGGTCCCGGTGCGGCGGACGGCCGAATACAGCGCGATCGTCCAGCAGGTCGCGGCTGACGAGGGCATCACGTATCTGCCGCTCAACGAGCGGATGACCGCGTACCTGGAGGAGCAGGGCCGGACGCCTGGCACCCACTACCAGGAGCTAGGCCGGCTGGCGCAGACCGCCGCGATCCAGCACTTCCTGCTTGGCCGCAGCCTGGATGCCATCTCCAAGAGTCGCGGCCTCCAGCTCACCACCGACACCGTTCACCTGAACGGCCGGGGCGCTCGCATGGTCGCCGACCTGGTCGAGGGTTTCGTCACCCACTCGATAGCCCACCACTGACCGTTCGCGGCCCGTCCCCCGGGAAGCGCACCCCTGCGGCCCCATCCGTCTCGCGGCGGATCCACGCGCACTCCCTGAGAAAGGGCCCACCCGACCGGCTTCACGGTGGGGGCCTGTCCATCCCTCCGGAGCCCTCCCAGGGCCTCAGCTACGCGCCCAGGAGCTCCGGAGCCCTTCCCTGGGCCTCAGCCACGCGCCCTCAGGAGCGGGGCTGTGGCGGAGTGGTCGGCGTGGGCGCGGGGGCTACTCGGCGGCGGCGAGTTGGCCGCAGGCGCCGTCGATCTCGCGCCCGCGCGTGTCGCGCACCGTCACCGGCACACCGTGGAACTCCAGCCGTCGCACGAACGCCCGCTCGTCCTCGGGCCGGGAAGCCGTCCACTTCGACCCGGGCGTCGGATTGAGCGGAATCAGGTTGACGTGCACGAGCTTGCCGCGGACCAGCTTGCCGAGCAGGTCGGCCCGCCACTCCTGGTCGTTGATGTCCTTGATCAGCGCGTACTCGATCGAGATGCGCCGCTTGGTCTTCGCCGCGTACGCCCAGGCGGCGTCGAGGACCTCGGACACCTTCCACCGCGTGTTGATCGGCACCAGCGTGTCACGCAGCTCGTCGTCGGGCGCGTGCAGCGACAGCGCCAGCGTGACAGGCAGCCCCTCGTCGGCGAGCTTGCCGATCGCGGGCACCAGCCCGACCGTGGAGACGGTGACGCCGCGGGCCGAGATGCCGAGTCCGTGCGGCGCGGGCTCCACCAGCCGGCGGACCGCCCCGATCACTGCCTTGTAGTTGGCCAGCGGCTCCCCCATGCCCATGAACACGACGTTGCTCACCCGCCCCGGCCCGCCGGGCACCTCTCCGGCCGCCAGCGCCCGGGCCCCGGCCACGACCTGCTCGACGATCTCGGCGGTGGACATGTTGCGGGTCAGCCCTGCCTGGCCGGTGGCGCAGAACGGGCAGTTCATGCCACAACCGGCCTGCGACGACACGCACATCGTGACCCGGTCGGGATAGCGCATGAGCACCGACTCCACCAGCGCCCCGTCGAACAGCCGCCACAGCGTCTTACGCGTCGTGCCCCTGTCGGTGGTCAGCTCCTTGACCGAGGTGAGCAGGTCCGGCAGCAGCTCGGCGAGCTTCTCGCGGGAGGCCGCGGGCAGGTCGGTCATCGCGCCGACGTCGGCGGTGAGGCGCTCGAAGTAGTGGCGGGAGAGCTGGTCGGCGCGGAACGCCTTCTCGCCCAGCTCCGTGACCGCGGCCCGCCGGTCGGCCATCGACAGGTCGGCCAGGTGCCGTGCGGGCTTGGCCCGCCGGGGCGCGACGAAGGTGAGCTGGCCTGGAGGCTGGGACACGTTCCTGCCTTTGCTTGAGGGGCTGTCAATCAGGGTAATGAACGCTCGGATCGGAGGTGACATTCCTGCTCGCGTCATGGTCACCGCCCGATCTACAGTCATCTCGTATGGCGATTTTTCGGTCGGCATCTGGCGAGGGTGGCGCCGAGGTCGTGCTCGCCGCCGGCAACCCGTACGGTAGCCGGACGCTCGTGGTCGAGCGGGACGAGGACTCCTCGGTAGCTTACCTGTGCTCGCCCGACGGCACGGTTCATGGCGCCGTCTGGCTGGCCAACCATCGCCCCGCCCCCGCCCTGGTGGATCTGGCCAGGATCAACGCCGGCCTGCCGCCGCTGATGCCCAGGGCCAACACCGCCCATCCGGACGGCCGGAGGCCGCTCGGGCAGCTCACCGCGCTGTGGTTCGAGGAGGGGGACGGGGTCGCCCTGTACGAGGACGACGACCTGCTGGCGGTCATCCCCGGCTGGGCCGACATGAGCAGAGGCATGCCCGGTTACGCCCGTGACGCGGTGGGCGAGTCGCCGTTCGCCTGGGCGCTCTCGGAGGCGCTCGAAGGACTGCGGCCCCGCATCTCCAACGCCAGGTCCTACTGGCGCTGGCGGCACAGCGAGGGGTCGTGGCCGTCGTTCCAGCAGTTCGTGATGGGCCATCTGGACCGGGTGCTGGGGCCGGCGGGCAGGTACTGGGACGCCAGCGGCGAGCGGCTGCCGACCGTCGGGATCACCGAGCGTCCGCCGCGCCAGGGCCGCGATTTCACCGTGCTGTCCACGGTCGGGATGAGCTGCCAGCGCATGCCGACGGTCGAGCAGTGGATCGACAAGCCGGGCGCGTACGCCAGGATCGAGCTGGCCGTGGCCACCCGCGAGGACCCCCGGGACGCGGCGCTGCTGCTGGTGTGGCTGTCGCAGTATCCGTGGCACTCGGTCACGTGGCTGGGCCACGGGCACACGGCGAAGTGGTATCACGAACCTTCGACGTTCCCGCTGGGGCCGCGGTATTCGGGCGTCCTGATGCTGGCCAACGCACCCCACATGCCCGACATGTCAGGATTCGCGTTCGGCGGGGAGGCCGTACGGTGGCTCTGGCTCTCGCCGGTCACCAGCGAGGCCCTGGAGGCCCAGCACCATTGACTAGAAGAACAGTGTCATCAGCAGCCAGACGGGCACCAGCGTCGTCACCAGCGAGTCGAGCCGGTCCATCAGGCCGCCGTGGCCGGGCAGGATGGTGCCCAGATCCTTGATCCCGAGATCCCGCTTGATCATCGACTCGACCAGGTCGCCCACGGTCGCCAGCAGCGCCGCGAGCCCGCCGATCAGCGCCCCCTGCCAGATCGCGCCGTGCATCAGCCAGGTCACCAGCCATGCCCCGACCGCCGTGCACGCGACCACCGACCCGGCGAACCCCTCCCAGGTCTTCTTCGGGCTGATCACCGTCATCTTGTGCCGGCCGAACAGCACGCCCGCGATGTAGCCGCCGATGTCGCTGGCCACGGTCACCGCGATGAAGATCAGCACCCGGTGGTCGCCGTCCGCGGTACGCAGCAACAGGGCCGCGAACGCCGCGAGCATCGACGGATAGAACAGCGTGAACACCGAGGCCGTCGCGTCGCGCACGTAGCCCTCGGTCCCTTCGCTGAACATGCGCCAGATCAGCAGCACGAACGCGAACACCGCGAACGTGGCCAGCAGCCACATCGGGCCGCCCCAGTACGCCGCCGCCTGCATCGCCGCCATGCCCGCGACCACCGGCACGGCGGGCACCTTGATGTCGCGGGTCGCGAACGCCTTGGACAGCTCCAGCACGCCGACGCCCACGGCCGCGACGAGCACCAGGAGGAACAGCTCCTTGATCGTGTAGAGGGAGCCCAGGACGAGCGCGCCCAGCACCACGCCGACCGCGATCGCGGCAGGCAGGTTCCTTCCGGTACGGCTGCCGCCGCTCGAGCTGGTGCCAGCCGTACGGTTATTCACAGAGTTCTCCAAGAGCCACGGCCCCCGCCCCTTGGGCGAGGGCCGTAGGTGCAAGAGCCGCTACCTGCGGCGGCCCACAGAACGCGGCCCACCATAGGCGCACAACTGCCACCCGCGGCGGCTCGCTGAACACGACCCGCCATAGGCGCAAGACTGCCACCCGCGGCGGCCCGCTCCACGCGGTCCACCCTGCGGCGTGCCGCTCAGACTTCGAGCAGCTCGGCTTCCTTGTGCTTGAGCAGCTCATCGATCTTCGCGACGTGCTTCTGGGTGAGGTCGTCGAGCTCCTTCTCGGCCCGCCTGACCTCGTCCTCCCCCGCCTCGCCATCCTTGATCATCTTGTCGAGGATCTCCTTGGCGGAGCGGCGGATGTTGCGTACCGACACCTTGGCGTGCTCGCCCTTGTTCCTGGCGACCTTGATGTACTCCTTGCGCCGCTCCTCGGACAGCTCCGGGAACGTCACGCGGATCACCTGACCGTCGTCGGTGGGATTGACGCCGAGGTCGGAGTCGCGGATGGCCTTTTCGATGGCGCCCATCGAGCTCTTGTCGTAAGGCTGGATGAGAACCATGCGCGCCTCCGGCACATGGAACGACGCCAGCTGCTGGATGGGCGTCGGCGTGCCGTAGTACTCAGCGTTGATCTTGTTGAACATCGAGGGGGTGACGCGGCCCGTACGGATCGTCGCGAAGTCCTCCTTCGCGACCGAGACGGCCTTGTCCATTTTTTCCTCGGCTTCGAGGAGGGTTTCGTCGATCACAGCGGCTCCCTGTCTTCTAGCTGGCGGTGTCGGGCTCGCTCCCTCATTTGCCTGTGGGACTCACCAGCGTGCCGATTTTCTCACCGCGTACCGCTCGCAGGATGTTGCCCTCGCCCATGAGGTCGAAGACCACGATCGGCAGATCGTTGTCCTTGCACAGGCTGATCGCGGTGGCGTCCATGACCGCGAGGTCGCGGAGCAGCACCTCGCCGTAGTCAAGATGGTCGAACCTGACCGCGTCTGGATTCTTCCGTGGATCGGAGTCGTAGATCCCGTCCACCTGCGTCCCCTTGAGCAGCGCCTCGGCGCCGATCTCCAGGGCTCGTTGGGACGCCGCGGTGTCGGTGGAGAAGAACGGCGAACCGAGCCCGGCGCCGAAGATGACCACGCGGCCCTTCTCGAGGTGCCTGATCGCGCGGCGCGGCAGGAACGGCTCGGCCACCTGCTGCATCGTGATGGCGGTCTGCACGCGCGTCTCGACGCCCCGCCGTTCGAGGAAGTCCTGGAGGGCGAGGCAGTTGATGACCGTGCCGAGCATGCCCATGTAGTCAGCCCTGGCGCGGTCTATGCCTCCTTGCGACAGGGTGGCGCCGCGGAACATGTTGCCGCCGCCGACCACGACCGCGACCTGCACGCCCTCCTTGACCGCCTCGGTGACCGAGTCGGCCAGGTGATCGACGACCACCGGATCGATGCCCAGCGGCTCGCTCCCGGCGAACGCCTCTCCTGACAGCTTCAGCATCACCCGCTTCCACCTCAGCGGGCTGTTCGGGATTTGGGATGAGGAAGCCGCCGTCCGTGTGGATTCGTGGGCTGGCTCCCGGTGGTCCTGCACGGCGGCGGCCTCCTTCGTTCGGTGGGTCGGTAGAGCTGGTGGCTTTGTCACTTGCCTGAGCCGATGGCTTGCCTCAGCTGATGGGCTCTGCCCGGCTGACTGCTCGCCCTGGCTGGTGGGCTTGACTAAGCCTAAGCCTGACCGACCTTGAAGCGGACAAAGGCTTGCACCTCGACGCCGTTCTCCTCGGCGTACTTGCCCACGCTCTTCTTGTTGTCCTTGACGAAGGCCTGCTGGAGGAGCGTGAAGTCCTTGTACCAGCCATTCACGCGGCCCTCGACGATCTTGCCGATGGCGGCCTCCGGCTTGCCCTCCTCGCGGGTCATCTCCTCGAAGAGCTTGCGCTCCTTGTCGACGACCTCGGCGGGCACGGCGGCGGGCTTGAGGTACTGCGGGGCCATCGCGGCGGCGTGCTGCGCGATGTCCTTGGCGACCTCGGAGTTCGGCTTGTCGAGCTGGACCAGCACGCCGACCGCCGGGGGCAGCGCCGGGTCGGTCTTGTGCATGTAAGCACCGATGTAGCCGCCCTCGAGCACCGCGAACCGGCGGATCTCGATCTTCTCACCGAGCGCGGCGTTGGCGACGTCGAGGTGCTCCTTGACGGTCTTGCCGTCGAAGGACGACTCGAGCAGCGTCGCCACGTCGGCGGGCTTGGTCTCGAGGATGTGCGCGACCACCTGGCCGGCAAGCTCCTGGAAGCGCTCGCCCTTGGCCACGAAGTCCGTCTCGCAGTTGAGCTCGAGCAGCGCGGCCGCGGAGTCGTCCTCCTGCTTGAGCGCGACGAGGCCGTTGGAGGCGGTGCGCGCCTCGCGCTTGCCCACGTCCTTGGCGCCCTTGAGGCGCAGCAGCTCGATCGCGCGGTCGAAGTCGCCCTCGGACTCTTCCAGCGCCTTCTTGCAGTCCATCATGCCGGCAGCGGTGATCTCGCGAAGCCGCTTGACATCGGCCATGTTCACGGAAGCCATTGCTTTTTCCTTGTGGGATTTCGTCGTCGTCGTGGATCGGGTGGGCACCGGAGTCCGTTCGCCCACCCTGTGTCTGGTACGGCAGGCGCTTGCCGTACGGAAGCCTTTGTCTTGCGTCAGCCTTGGTCTTGCTTCTGGGGCCGGCTCGCCTGGCATACTGCCCAGCCTCACCCTGCCTTACCATCCTGGACCGACAGCGCCTAGCACCAGCGCCACCCGGCCCAGCAGCCCGACCCGGCCCGACCAGCGCGCCCGATCCAGGCCCAGCAGGACGGACCTTCGCCCGGAGAGCCTCCACCCAGCAGGACCGCGACCCTCGCCCGGCGAGTGTCCGCCTAGCAGGGCCGTAGCCCCTTGCCTGGCAGTTGGAGCCGTCCCTTGCCCGACATCCGCCGGGTCAGGGAGACCCCTTGCCGTGCTGTACACCGGGTCCGAGACCCGCGCCCTACCAGGTGTGGAACACTCACCCCACCTGGCCGGCACGGGCCCGTACCCGGGCGCCTGCGGACCGGAACCTCGGCCTCAGGCCTGCTGCTCGGTGTCGCCCTCGGCAGCGACGGCCTCAGGGGCAGCGGCCTCAGGAGCAGCGACGGCCTCAGGAGCAGCCTCAGCCGTGGCCTCAGGAGCCTCAGCAGGAGCCTCAGGAGCGGCCTCAGCCGCGGGAGCGGGCGCTTCCGCCTCGGCCTGAGCCTCGCCGGTGCCCTGCTCGATGAGCTCGCGCTCCCACTCAGCCAGCGGCTCGGCGGCGGCCGGCTTCTCGTCACCGCGAGCGGCACCGGAGCGGGCCATCAGACCGGCCGCGACACCGTCGGCGACGACCCTGGTCAGCAGGCCGACGGCGCGGATGGCGTCGTCGTTGCCCGGGATCGGGTAGTCGACCTCGTCGGGGTCGCAGTTGGTGTCGAGGATCGCGACGACAGGGATGCCAAGCTTCTTGGCCTCGCTGATCGCGATGTGCTCCTTCTTGGTGTCGACGACCCACACCGCGCTGGGCACGCGGCCCATGTCACGGATGCCGCCCAGCGTGCGCTCGAGCTTGTCCTTCTCGCGGCGCCGCATGAGGAGCTCCTTCTTGGTGAGCCCCGAGCCCGCGACGTTGTCGAAGTCGAGCTCCTCGAGCTCCTTCAGCCGCTGGAGCCTCTTGTGCACGGTGGAGAAGTTGGTGAGCATGCCACCCAGCCAACGCTGGTTGACGTAGGGCATGCCGACCCGGGCGGCCTGCTCGGAGATGGCCTCCTGAGCCTGCTTCTTGGTGCCGATGAACAGAATGGTGCCGCCGTGGGCGACCGTCTCCTTGACGAAGTCGTAGGCGCGGTCGATGTACGAGAGCGACTTCTGCAGGTCGATGATGTAGATGCCGTTGCGCTCGGTGAAGATGAACCGCTTCATCTTCGGGTTCCAGCGCCGGGTCTGGTGACCGAAGTGAACGCCGCTCTCGAGCAGCTGTCGCATGGTGACGACGGGGGCCATGTGCTGGTCCTCCAGGTCTTGGCGCCCTGCGGAAGGGCGCGGTTCTCGGTTGTGCCGCGACAGCGCATAGTCTGCCGCCCTGATGCCCCGAAACCTCGCCAGCCGGGCACGTGGCCCGGACCGATGGCGCGGTCCGCAATGAGGCATGCGAAGTCGGCCTGTGGTCACAGGCCACCGAAAAGTCTACCTCCCACACCAGCCCAGCCTGACCGTCAGCCGTCAAACGGCCACCTCTCACCCCTCTGCCACCACACCGGCGCCATCACGATTACCCAGGCATCACACCAAGAGCCGCCACGCCACCGTGCAAGCCGCCCATGGGGCCTCGCGTGACCCTCGGCGTACTCGACGAAGAACACACCGACCCCGCGGCCAACTCCGGGACCGCACTCGACACACCCTCAACCCACCACCCCTGAAGCCAGGGAGCGGACCCGAACAGCCGGCGCGCACGACACACCCTCAACCCCCCAACATCAAAGTCGGGGCGGACCCGAACGGCCTACTTCGGCGCCACGCTCGACACGCCCCCATCCCACCAACGCGGTCAGCCGTCCGACCGACGGATCCAGCGAGCAGCCGGACGATCAGCTCAGCGCGCCGAGTCGTGATCCTCGGTAGGCAGCCCCTGCACCGGCCTCTTCGCCACGGGAAAGAGGTTGACCTGCACTTCGGCGACCCTGGCCCCGCTCGGCGCGTCCTTCACATCACGGTGGCGAGCGAGGTACGGCTCGATCAGCTTCTCGATCGACTCGTTGAGCCGAGCCATCTCTTCGGCGTCGACCCTGATCCGCGTACGGCTGAACCGGGTGACATCCCGCCACTCGGCGGAATCCCTTTCGACCTGGGCCAGCGCGCGATCCGCCTCTTCGTTGGCATCCCGGCGGAGCGCCAGCATCAACGACACCTTGGCATCCCGCACATCCGGTTGATCGCCGGGCAAGGACGCGACGCTGAGCTGCGCGTTCGCGGTCTTCCACAGCCGCTCCCTGCCGTCCCCCCGCGGCGGCGCGTCCTCAACGAACCCGTATTTGGCCAGCATGCGCAGGTGATAACTGGCGGCGCTGGGCGTGATCCCCGCGATCTCCGCCACTTCGGTGGCGGTAGCGCTCCCCTCGACGCCCAGCCGGCTGAGGATCATCAGGCGCGCCGGGTGGGCCAGCGCCCGCATCGCCTTGGGATCACTGAGCCCCTCACTCATGCGGCCAAGGGTACCTCGCCCCTAGATCTGAAGCATTGCTTTCATAACTATGAAGGGTTATCTTCACAGTTATGAAGCGTTCCCTTCACAACTCCAGCACATCCCCTCGCGCCACCCAGCACAACCTCGCCGCCCACGCCCGCAACCCAGAGCACGCCATCGAGACCCAGCACTGCGAACCGAACCACGAGCTCACCGCCCAGCTCCATCACCCCGGCCACAACCCGACCGCCCATGACCACAGCTCCAACGATCACAACCCCGACGCTGACATAAGCGACGTAAGCGACACAGGCTCAGCCGAACCACCCCCGCTCAGAAAGCAGCGCGACTACCGCCTCCTCTGGACGGCCCGCACCATCTCGGTCACCGGCTCAGAGGTGTCCAAGCTGGCCATCCCCCTGACCGCGGTGACCCTGCTGACCGCCTCCCCCTCCCAGATGGGACTGCTGACGGCCGCGGCCTCGGTGCCCGCTCTCCTGCTCGGCCTCCAGTCAGGCGCCATCGCTGACAGGCTCACCCGGCACCGGCCGCTGATGATCGTCTGCGAGCTCGTATCGTGCGCGGCCGCCGCCACGGTCCCCATCGCCTGGCTCCTCGGCTTCCTCAACGTCGGCTGGTTGATCACCGTGGCCCTGGTGATCGGCTCGGCCGGTGTGCTCTTCAAAGCGGCGAACTTCCCCCATGTAGCAGCAGTCGTCGCGCCCTCCCAGCGAACCGAGGCGATGGCCGGCTTCCATGCCTCCTACTCGGTGGCCTCGGTCAGCGGGCCCAGTCTGGCGGGTCTCTTGGTGCAACTCCTCACGGCCCCGCTGGCCGTACTCGCTGAGGCGCTGTCCTTCCTGACCTCGGCCCTCTTACTCCGCGCCATCCGGACTCCGGAGAAGAACGAGCCGGCAACCTCCCGAGGCATGTGGCGCGACGTCATGGAAGGTCTTCGGACCAGCGTCACCCACCCCGTCCTCCGCGCCCTCCTGGGTGCAGGCGTCACGATCAACTTCTTCGCGATGGCGTACACAGCCGTCTACATGCTCTACATGGTGAACACACTGAACATCCCCAAGGCCCTGATAGGCGTCCTCATCGCCTTGAGCGGCATCGGTGGCCTGGTGGGCGCCTGGGTCACGGCCCGCCTGTCCAAGCGTTACGGCGAGAACCGCATCCTGCTCTTCTCGGTGCTCTTCTTCCCCATCGAAATCCTCGCGGTAGGACTGCTGACCGGCCCTCTGTGGTGGAAACTCTCGCTACTCGCGCTAACCGGAACGATCACCGGCGGCATCGTCGTAGCCTTCGCCACCTGCATGGGCGCCATCGCCCTCCGCGAAACCACCCCAGAGCTCCGCGGCCGGGTGAACGCCACCATGACCTTCGCCGTGCAGGGCGTCCTAGCTCTCGGCGGCATAGCAGGAGGCGTCCTGGCCGAATTCCTCGGGCTACGCCCGATGATCCTCATCTGCGCGGCAGGCATAGCCCTGAGCGCCATCTGGATCTGGACGTCTCCCCTGCGCCCGCACCATCGACGCCCCGCGCCCACAACGACACCAGGCATCGACCCCACGTCGCCTCAAGACGTGGATTCCTGGATCACTTCCAAGCGCCGTTCAATCCTCTAACCACATCAACCGCCTGCCGCAGCCGCCCAAGCTCACTGTCACAACCGTCACCGACCTGTACGACCCAGCGTCCGGCAGCCCCATCATCGCAGCTCTTCATCCGCGCCCAGGCCATCACCCATCGAGTTATCCACAGGCCATCAACTGCGCCTCGCTCCATCCACAGAATCCCGTTCGCCTCCCCGCCACCCCGGCGCGACCAACCACACTCGCGCCATGAACTCCCACCGAAACCCCACCCCAACACCCCACCGGTCACCATCACCGACCCGCCACCCCTCAGCCACCCCCGTGCCTCCAAATGCCCATGGCCGACCCCACCCCGCGGCGCACAACACACACGCATCCACCCCCAACAACCACCCGCGCCTCCTCCACCTCCTGACGACAAGGCAGGAAGTCCACCCCCGCAGAACAACCCAGCCAGACCCATGCTCCCGCCCCGAGTTGCCCGTCCACCGACGCCTCAAGCCGACCAGGGGAGCCCTGGCAGCACTAACACTGCTCTTCGCCGTCGCGATGATCTTCTTCCCGGCTCTCCCGGCAAGAGCCTCTCCACCCACCTGGCGCTGGCCGTTGGACGGACACCCCCGCATCCTGCGCCCCTTCGCCCCACCGCCCGAGCCATGGCTCGCCGGACACCGCGGCCTCGACCTGGCCGCCCCTGCAGCCACCCCGGTCCTGGCGGCGGGACCGGGCACGGTTCGCTTCGCCGGCCCGGTAGCCGGAAGAGGGGTGATCACCATCGAGCACGAGGGCGGCCTCCGGACGACGTACCTCCCTGTCAAAGCGTCGGTACGCCGAGGCCAACCCGTCACCTCAGGATCCAGACTTGGCGTCGTAGAAGCCTCGACAGGTCACTGCCAGGAGTCCTGTCTGCATTGGGGCCTCCGACGCGGCACCCACTACCTCGATCCCCTCCTGCTCCTGGGCCACGCCCCCATCCGCCTCCTCCCCTTCTGGCCCATGAATCAGAACGCCTTCGGGCCAGTAGACGCGGACACTCTCGGGCAGCCGGCGGCCGGCAGCGAGATCACGCTGGCCCTCAGCCAGCACCAATCAGGATCCCCAACAGCTCCCCGCTCTCTCCCCCCAAGACATCCCACAGCCCTCGCCATGACCCCAGCAAAGCCAACCCTGACCACGAACGCCGCCAGCAATACCCCACCACCCCTTCACAACGGCCGGCCAACCCCACAACCACCACCCCCTCACGACGGCCTGCCAGTCCCACAGCAACCACCCCTGACGCCCCCGAACGCCACCCCGCCGACCGCCTCGAGGCAGCGACAGAGACCCGCCCCTCAGACCACGAACCTCGGTTTCCTGACTCGCTCAGCCTCCACTCCCACGACACCCGCCATCGCTCTGGGCGCACTGCTTGGGATAGCCCTCCTGATCACAGCCCTACGCCGCCACCGACGTACCCGGACGGCCCAGCACACGCAGAGAGGAGGCCAACACCGCAGGCACCGCCACAGAAGAAGGCCCCGAAAACACCGCCACCCGCCATCGCAATGAGAGGAGGAGGACTCACCAGCGAGCAAGGCCATCAACGCGAAGCCCAACGCCAGGACGACGATTTCCGCCCCTAGAGACGGCCGGCCTTACCTGGAAGGAATGCACCAACACCAAGACGCGAGCCAACGAGGTCGACCAGCACCAAGAAGGGACTGAAGAGAGCCAACAGCGAACTCGAAGATCGATCAGCGGCGCGCCCAGTCACCACCCCGGACCTCCCCAACCGCGGTAACGGTGCGACCTCTGCGCGAGTCCCAGCCATCAGGCCCTTGGATGCGCCTGCCGATACGCCGCCCTCAGACGCTCAATCGAGACATGCGTGTAGATCTGCGTGCTGTTCAGTGACGCGTGCCCGAGCAACTCCTGCACACTCCGCAGATCCGCACCGCCCTCGAGCAAGTGAGTCGCCGCGCTGTGCCGCAACCCATGCGGCCCCATGTCCGGCACCCCGTCCACCTGAGCCAGCCGCGCATGCACCACTCGCCGAACGGTCCCCGCATCGATGCGCCCACCCCGTACCCCAAGGAAGAGAGCAGCACCTGACCGAGCCCGCACCCACAACGGCCGCCCGTGAATGCGCCACCTGTCCACCGCCCGGAGAGCAGGCAACCCAAACGGTACAGATCGTTCCTTACGCCCCTTGCCCAGCACCCTGACGACGCGCCGATCCCGATCCACATCATCGACATCCAGCGCACACAACTCACTCACCCGCACACCGGTGGCGTACAGCAGCTCAAGGATGGCCTGATCCCGCAGTTCCTTGGGCTCCACAGTCGAAGGCACCTCCAGGACCGCCTGCGCCTGCTCCTGATCGAGCACGGAAGGCAACGGCCGTGCCGCCTTGGCGCTTCCCAGCAGCAATCCGGGATCCGCGCCCAGCCAACCGCGGCGATGGCAGTAAGCGGTGAAGGTACGAACGCAAGCGGTCCGCCGCGCCAAAGTAGCCCGAGCCTTCCCCGCGCGGTGCTGCTCAGCCAGCCACTCTCGCAGCACCCCGATGTCAAGCCCCTCGAGCCGCCCATCCACGTGATCAAGCAGCGAGTTCACGTCAGCCAGGTACGCCCGCACCGTATGCGGTGAAAGATCCCTCTCAAACCGCAGATGCCGACCAAACTCCGCCACCACTTCGTCCCGCCCAACACTCCAACTCATCCCCAAACCGACATCTCCCTCCGCACCCGAGATTCCCATCCACAGCTCCTCTCATGACCGCCCCTGACGACAGCCCCGTCAGCTGACTGCCTTCTCACAAGAAACACCCTCGCACCCTTACCAACGAAGTGCCCGGCGCGCGCAGTGACTTCGAATCGCCGCCACCTCACGAGCCACCGGCACCACCACCTCACAGAACCCCCACCCCAAGGACCGCCACACCGCCGCCCGCCGCCGCGAGAGACCCCACATCGCCGCTCGCCACCACCTCAAGGGACCCCAAGCCGCCGCCCGCCGCAACCAACAGGGACCCAAGCCGCCGCGCCGTCAGGCCAAGCTCCCGGACGTGACCGAACCAGCCCTCGTACGGGCGGAAACCCTCAGAGTCGGCCAGGCGTCGCCCCTCGGACCCTCGCCGAACACACCCCTCGAGCGAGCAGAGAGCCCCCTTGGGACCGGCTGGCCACCCCTCGTCTGACCGGATGCCCCATGCCCTAGCCAGCCCGAAGTCCTTCGGACCCACCCAGACGTCCTCCTCGGATGTGGATGTTCCTTGCTTAGCCTCAACGGCACTCCTCCCAGCTACGACCGGCCGTATCTAGGGGCGGAAGTCGTCGTCCGGGAATGGGGGGTCGTCGGTTGGGTCGAGCTCTGGCGTAGGTGGCGGTTCAAGGATCGCGGAGTCTGGGGCTTTGCGGTAGGAGGCCGCTTGCTTGTGCAGGCGCCAGCCGTTCGTGGTTCGTTCTATGTAGCCCGCGGCTGCTAGGCCGCCAAGAGCGCTCAAGGCGGTGTCCAGGCTTACGCCTGCGACGACCGCAATGGATGCCGGGCCTGCACCGCCTCGGGAGGGGATCGCGTCCAGGACCTTACGGGTGGTCTCGTTGAGTTTGTCTCTGGGGACCGCCGGGGCTCGGGTTTGAGGGGCCAGGTCGTCGCCTATCACGCCGACGAGGTCGATCATTTCCTCTGGTGAGGTGACGCATACGGCTTTGCGTTCGCGGAGGAGTTTGTGGCAGCCCGCTGACATGTTTGACGTGATCGGGCCGGGGACTGCGCCCAGGTGTCTGTTGAGGGACAGGGCGTGGGCAACTGTGTTGAGAGCGCCGCTGCGCAGGGCTGCTTCCACCACCACCGTGCCCCTCGACAGGGCGGCTATCAGGCGGTTTCTGATCAGGAAACGGGCTCGGGTGGGGTGGACGCCGGGCGGGCACTCGCTGACCACAACGCCCTGGCCTCTGGCGGCGGCGAACAACGTGTCGTGGCCCGCCGGGTAGCAGATGTCCACGCCGCAGGCCAGGACGACCACCGTCGGCGAGTCGCCGGCCAGGGCGCCTCGGTGGGCCGCGCCGTCCACGCCGTAGGCGCCTCCAGACACCACGGTCCAGCCTGACTCGCTGAGGCCTACGCCGAACTCGGCAGCGATGTGGGTGCCGTACGACGTGGCGGCTCTGGCCCCGACCACCGCGACGGATTTGAGGCAGGAGAAGCGGAGGTCGGCCGTACCATGGAGCCACAGGCCAAGGGGACGGCCGGCGCCCAGCTGGTCTAGTTGGGTGGGCCATTCGGGGCTGCCGGGAATGATCAATCTGGCTCCGGATTTCTCACCGGCTTCGAGGTCCGCTGCCGGGTTGGCGGCCGCCAAGCGGGCGTGCCAGGCGTTCAGGCGGGCGGCCAGGTCGGGGGCGCGGTCTTGCTGGGCTTCCCGGGCTCGTTGGGCCTCTTGGGCTGCGAACTCGGCCGGCAGGGCGCGTGCGCGAATCGCCTCCACTGCGGTTGGAGCGCCGTACTGCATTACCAAGCGACCCATGATCGGGTCCCCGACGTCAGCGGCCCTCATGAGAGCGGCTCTGGCCTCAGCCTCGGTCTGGGTCCGGGTCTGGGTCCGGGTCCGGGTCTGGGTCCGGGTCCGGGTCCGGGTCCGGGTCTGGGTCTGAGACTGGGTCTGGCGCTGGTGCTCTTGTTGGGTCTGGATCTCGGGTTGGGTCTGTGTGGGGTGGGGTTTGGTCTGTGTGGACTGGGGTTGGGTCCGCATGGAGATGTCCGCGCCTACGCCAATGCCAGCGGCAGTAGCGGTGTCCACGCCAATGCCCACGCCAATGCCCACGCCGGTGCCAATGCCCACGCCGGTGCCGGTGCCGATGGCGGTGCCGGTGCCGATGGCGGTGCCGGTGCCGATGCCGATGGCGGTGCCGATGGCGGTGCCGGTGCCGGTGCCGATGGCGATGCCGATGGCGGGGTGGGCGCCTATGCCGGTGGCGGTGCTGGTGTCTGCGCCGACGGCGGACGTGATACTGGTGGAGGTGGACGCGTCAATGGAAATGCCGGTGGAAGCGTCTCTAGGAGTGACGGTGCTGTCAGTGGTGCCGGCGCTGCTCCGGGTCGAGGTGGC
Organism: Nonomuraea sp. NPDC049784; assembly: GCF_040659615.1. Lineage (NCBI taxonomy): Bacteria > Bacillati > Actinomycetota > Actinomycetes > Streptosporangiales > Streptosporangiaceae > Nonomuraea > Nonomuraea sp. NPDC049784. The sequence goes on along the minus strand of NZ_JBFAMX010000102.1, from coordinate 9,491 downwards.
TTCTGGGGAGCCGCCGGCAACGGCTCTTTCCGCAAGGACCCCTGTCACGCTGCCGTCCGATGCTGGGCTGGGCAGGGCCTCAGACGAAGTCGCGCCAGGGGCAGCGGCTGGTGAAGGCGCGGGATGCGCGTGTGCTTCTGAGGGTGGGGCGGACATGAGGCCTCCTATAGGGATGCAGGGCTGCTAGAGGTGGTGTGGGCCGCGACGCCAACTGGACCAGCTGCCGGGGACTCGGAACCTGTGAGACCGCGCGATGTGTGCTGGAGGGTGAGGGTCCAACCCGACGCGGGGTCCGAACGCGATCCAGGACTGAGCGCGATCCTGGGCGGTGCGCGATCCTGGGCGGTGCGCGATCCTGGGCGGTGCGCGAAGCAGCGCTGAGCACAACCCGACCGCGCCAAGCACCACTTGGCACGACGCCGGGGCTGGAGCAGGTGCCGGAACGGCTGGAGCAGGTGTCGGAACTCGGCCCCCGCGGGGGTTGCACCAGCTGCCGGGGCTTGATTGTTGGCGAGGGAGGGGTGTTGGCATCACGGCTGCACCCCGAGCCAGAAGCCGAGGGCGGCGTTGGTTTCGTCCTGCTCCGGGGCATCCTTGTCGGCCAGGTCGGCGAGGGTCCAGGCGACGCGTACGACACGGTCCAAGCCGCGGGCGGTGAGGGCGCCTGAGTCCAGGCAGGACGTCATGGGCTTCATGGCCTCGTTGGATGGGCGGTAGTCGGAATGGAGGAGGGACGAGGGGATTTCGGCGTTCGTACGCCAAGGGGTGCCGGTCAGGCGTTTGGCGGCTCGTTCGCGGGCCACGAGCACGCGTTCGGCCACTGTCTTGCTCGTCTCCACGAACTGGCGGTCAGCCAGGAGTTCGCGTCTGGACGAGCGGACCACGGTGACCTTCATGTCGATGCGGTCGAGGAGCGGGCCGGAGAGCCGGCCCAGGTAGCGGCGCCTGATCGTTGGGGTGCACCTGCAGGTCTCGCCCTGGTCTTCCGCCTGGGCGCAGGGGCAGGGGTTGGCGGCCAGCACCAGCATGAACCTCGCCGGGAACGTGACCGAGCCCGCCGATCTGGAGACCGTCACGCGGCCGGACTCCAGCGGCTGCCGCAGCGCGTCGAGGACGTGGCGGGGGAACTCCGGGGCCTCGTCCAGGAAGAGGACACCCCTGTGAGCGAGGGAGACCGCCCCTGGGCGCACGATCGCGCTCCCGCCACCGATGATCGCTGCTGACGTCGCCGTGTGGTGCGGAGCGACGAACGGGGGCCTGCTCATCATGGGTGCGTTGGGTGGCAGGACGCCCGCGACCGAGTGGATGGCCGTGACCTCCAGGGCGTGGTCGAGCTCCAGGTCCGGCAGGAGGGTGGGCAGGCGCTCGGCCAGCATGGTCTTGCCGGTGCCCGGTGGGCCGAGCATCCAGAGGTTGTGGCCACCTGCCGCACACACCTCAAGCGCCCGCCGGGCGACCGGCTGGCCCACCACGTCCGCCAGGTCCACCGTCGGGTCGGTGGTGCACCTGGACGGCTCCGCGTACTCCTCAACCCGAGGCTCCGGCGTGTCTTCGCCCTTGCGCAGCCATTCCACGAGCTGGCGCAGGTGCGCGACCGGGACCACCTTCACGTTGGGCACCAGGCTGGCCTCGGCTGAGTTCGCGGAGGGGACGACGACCGTGACGTCCCCATGTTTGGCCGCGCCGAGGATTGAGGGCAGCACGCCGCGTACGGGGCGTATACGGCCGTCGAGGCCGAGCTCGCCCAGGAAGAACAGCTCCGCGATGCGTTCGGCGGGGATCACGCCGGCGGCGCTCAGGATGGCCACTGCTACGGCCAGATCGAACTGGGACCCTCGTTTGGGGAGGCTGGCCGGGAAGAGGCTGACGATGATGCGGGCGTCGGGCCAGGGGTAGCTGCTGTTGACTGTGGCGGATCTGACCCGGTCGCGGGCTTCGCTGAGCGCTGTGTCGGGAAGGCCGATGAGGTGGATGCCTGCGAGGCCGTTGCCCACGTCGGCCTCGACCTCGACGGTGCGGCCCGTGACTCCGATCACGGCAACGCTGCGGGTGCGGGCCACGGCCATCTAGATCGCCCCCCGTACGTGGTTCAGGGCGAAGTCACCGGCGAAGCGCTCAAGGGCGATCACATCCACCCGTACGGCGTCGAACGTGCGCGGCTGCGTGGCCAGCCATTTGGCCGCGAGCATCCGAAGCCGGGCCAGCTTGGCCGGGCTCACGGACTCCAGGGCTGTGCCGTGGGATCTGCCGGATCGGGTTTTGACCTCGACGACGACCAGGTTGGGGCCGTCTTCGGCGATGATGTCGATCTCGCCGTGGCGGCAGCGCCAGTTACGGTCGATTATTTTCATCCCTTTGGCCTCCAGGTACGTCACGGCTACCTGTTCGCCTTGTTTGCCGAGCTCTAGGTCCTGCTTCGCGGCCATGTGCCACCTCCGTCGGTCCGCTCGTGATCCGGGCACTGACCTTCGCGGATGAGGGGTGGTGGAGGAGGGGCCGAACGGCGTTCTGGGGATGAAGGGCCTTGTTTACCGGTCGGTTGTGGATGGTGCGTCGAGAGCCAGAGGACTTGCGCCATGTGACAGGGGCTCAGTCATGGTGCGGGCTCGTGGGGCGCCAGCTCTTGCGGATGTGGGCGCTGACGCGGCAGAGGCGGCATGCGAGCGCCGGCTCGCCGGCTCGTAGCTCTAGAACGTGGTGCGCCGCCTACAGGCCTCGGGCATGCGGATCGCGGCCTTGAGGGGCTCAGGCATGCGGTGGAGCTCGGGAATGCAATGCGTGCCGCTGGCTTGGGACGGCGTGGGGCCCGCCCCGGTGAAACCGGGTGCCGGAATTGACGGCGGAAGCTCATGACGGCGCCTCCTGCGAGCACGCGAGGTCCTGAGCATGCGAAAGGGCCGGCGCCCATAGAGGGTGAAGGGCCCAAGAGGGCAAATGATGTGCGAGGGGCTGGTGCTCGGCGCGGGGCGAAGCGGGTGACCAGGGGCAGAGTGCCCGTCGGGAGCTCAGAGGGGCCGGTGCTCGGCGCGGGACGAGTGCCCAGAGGCGGAGTGCCCGTCGAGAGCCCGGCGCCCAGAGGGGCCGGTGCTCAGCGATGGGCGGGTGCCCAAGAGGTGCCGGTGCTCACCGGAAGGCCGGTGCTCACCGAAAGGCTGATGCTCAGAGGGAGAATGGGCGCCAGAGAACATCGGGTGCGCGTGAACGAACCAGCACCCACGAGGAGAAGGCAAAAGGCGCACGAAGGCCACGCTCCCCAGGGCGGAGAATTCCGAGGAGCCCCGGCACCTGGGCCGTTACCCCGAGAATCCCTCCTTGGGCATCTCCAGGTCCGCCTTGGCCAGTTCCTCCACGTTCACGTCCTTAAACGTGACCACCCGCACGTTCTTCACGAACCGGGCCGGCCGATACATGTCCCACACCCAGGCGTCCTGCATCTTCACGTCGAAGAAGACGTCGCCGTTCTCCGCGGTACGGACGTCGAGATCGACCGAGTTGGTCAGATAGAACCGCCGCTCAGTCTCCACCACGTATGTGAACAAACCGACGACATCCCGGTATTCGCGGTAAAGCTGCAGCTCCATCTCGGTTTCGTACTTTTCGAGATCCTCTGCGCTCATCGCGGTCCTCCTGTCGTACCGGTCCCCCGGTTCGCCTGGTCAGGCAACCCCGGCCCCCATTTCATTTTCACCCATCTCCCTCGCCACCGTGACGAAGGAGTAACGGTGATCAGGACACGGCCCGTGCGTTTCCAGCGCCAGCCGGTGTCCTGGTGTGACATACCCTTTGTGCTCCGCGAAGCCATACTGCGGGTAACGCCCGTCGAGCGCGACCATGAGACGGTCTCGAGTCACCTTGGCCACGATCGACGCGGCCGCCACGCAAGCAGCCACCTGGTCCCCCTTCCACACGGCCAGCGACGGCGCCGGCAGCCCCGGCACCGGGAAGCCGTCCGTCAAGATGTACTCCGGGTCACAAAGCAACTGTGCGACAGCTCGCCGCATTCCTGAAACGTTGCACTTGTGAAGACCTTTAGCGTCGATCTCCCCCGGCGGGATGATCACGATACCGACGTGGGAGACGCGCATGATCTGGTCGTAGAGGCGTTCGCGCACCGCCGGGCTCAGCAACTTGGAGTCGCCGAGGCCGTCGATCTGCCTGCGCAGGATCACGGCCGCGACGACGAGGGGCCCCGCACAGGCGCCGCGGCCGGCCTCGTCGACGCCCGCGATGGGGGTGAGGCCGCGGCGGGCGAGCGCCCGCTCATAGGCGTAGAGTCCGGAATCACGCCGGACGACGCTCGGTCGAGGGCGGAACGCAACTGTCATGACAGAGGCAGCGTACGCCCCATACGCTGCCAACCGCGACCGAAAGCGACCGCTACTTGACCTTGTCGAAAGTGTCGGGACGCGAGAAGAGATAGCCCCGCGACAGCGGCCAGTAACGCACCACGGCCTTGCCGATCACGTCGTTCTCCGAGATGAACCCGCTTCCGGGCTCCTCCATGTGGGCGCGCGAGTCGGCCGAGGCGCTGCGGTGGTCGCCCATCAGCCAGAGTTTCCCGGCAGGCACGGTGACGTCGAACTTGTCGCCGGAAGGGTAATCACCGGGGTAGAGATAGGACGCCTCGTCGAGCGGCGTGCCGTTGACGGTGATGCGCTTCTTGGAGTCGCAGCACACCACCTTGTCGCCACCGACGCCGATGACCCGCTTGATGGTGTCCTCGCCGCTGGTCCAGCCCTTGAACACCACGATGTCGCCGCGCTCGGGCTTGCCCGCGAGCTTGTTGACGAAGACCCGGTCGTTGATCAGCAGGGTGTTCTCCATCGACACGGACGGGATGTAGAACGAGCCGACCACGAACGCCTGCAGCAACAGCGCGATGCCCACGCCCAGGACCAGCAGCAGGACGGTCTCGCGGAAACCGCCCTTCTTCTTCTCTTTCCCCACGCCCTCCGCCTTCTTGGTGACGGCCATCAACGCCTCCTACCGCGCCAGCGGCGGCGAACCAGGACCAAGGGTACGACCAGCCCGAACCCGGCGACCAGCGGCACGGAGCCACCGAGCGCCTGGAGCGCGGGCTGCGCGAACGTGTCGGGGATGTCAATCGAGGTCGCCCGGTTGAACGGCCAGACGATCACGAAGGCGCGCCCGACAACCTGACTGACGGGGATGGAGCCGCCACCGGCATCTCCGGTGTGGGAGCGGGAGTCGAGCGAGACCGACCGGTGGTCGCCCATCACCCACAGCCGCCCATCCGGCACTGTGATGTCGAAGAACCTGTCGGACGGCACGTTGCCCGGATAGAGATAGCTCTCTTCGTCGATGGCCGTGCCGTTGACCGTGATGCGTCCCTTGGCGTCGCAGCACTTGACGTGGTCGCCTCCGACGCCGATGACCCGCTTGATGTAGTCCTTCTCGCCGGGCACGAGGCCGAACGCCGTGCCGACCCACCGGAAGAACCCCGCCACCGGGTTGGACGGCTCCTCCATCTGGAACTCACCGTCCCAGGAGTCGACGCCCGAGAACACCACCACGTCGCCGCGCTCGATGTCACGCGTGTGGTAGACGATCTTGTTGACCAGGACCCTGTCGTTTTTCAGCAGGGTGTTTTCCATCGACTCCGACGGAATGTAGAAGGCCTGGACCACAAACGTCTTGATGATCAGGGCCAGCACCAGTGCGACGACGACAAGAACGGGAAGCTCTTTCCAGAACGACCCCTTCTTCTCCTTTTTCCCGTCTGTTGCCGGCTTCTGAGTCTCTTCGGCGACCACGTCCACCTCGTCCTCGACAGGGCGGCGCGCAGCGCCGTGCTCCTGGCTCTCGCTAGTCATCGCTGACGAGCCTAGATGATGCGTCGGCTCGACAAGCCTCGACCGACGTTACACCCATGCACGAGTCGCTCCGCATAAAGGAAACGGCCTGTAAAGCCGAATGGCCCGCGGAAGGCGCGGGCCATCGGGAAAGACCAGGTTACTTCGCGGCCGTGGTCTCGCGCTTCTCGCGAATGCGAGCGGCCTTACCGCGGAGGTCACGCATGTAGTAGAGCTTGGCGCGACGGACGTCACCGCGGGTCAAGAGCACGATCTTCTCGATGACCGGGCTGTGCACGGGGAAGGTACGCTCGACGCCGACGCCGTAGCTGACCTTGCGGACCGTGAAAGTCTCGCGGGCGCCGCTGCCCTGCCTGCGCAGCACGAAGCCCTTGAAGACCTGGACACGGGAGCGGTTGCCTTCGACGACTCGTACGTGAACCTCGAGCGTGTCACCGGGGCGGAAACCCGGCACGTCGCTGCGCAGGGTCGCCTTCTCGAGCTCCTGGATCTTCGTGTGCATGAGAGCTGTCCTCAAGTCCTCGTAAGCACGCGGAGGTCCACCCGGCCGTGGCTCGCGGCGGACGCGCCTGCTGATGTGGTGAACCCGGGACCGTTTCCCGGGCATGACAGACCAACCAAATGATGGTCGGCAGCGATTCAGTTTGCCATATCTTCTGGCCCGACGCGAAACGAGAGCTCATCGAGGAGCTTTCTGTCGTGCTTGTCGAGCGTGTCGGGGTCGAGCGCCGCCGCCAGCTCTGGCCTGTTCAGAACGGTACGGCGTAGCGCCTGATCCCGCCGCCATCTGGCGACTTTCCCGTGATGCCCGGACAGCAGCACATCGGGCACCTCATGCCCCCGCCAGACGGGCGGCTTTGTGTAGACGGGACCTTCCACCAGATTCCTCATGGAACCGGGCGCGAAAGAGTCGTCCACGACCGACTGGGCGTTGCCGAGCACGCCGGGCAGCAGCCTGCCGACGGCCTCGACCATGACCAGCACCGCCACCTCGCCACCGGCCAGCACGTAGTCGCCGATGCTGACCTCGTCCACGCGCAGCCGCGAGCCGTACTCAGCGATGACGCGCGAGTCGATGCCCTCGTACCGCCCGCACGCGAACAGCAGCCACGGCTCCTCCGCCAGCTCCTGAGCCAGCTCCTGCGTGAACGGCCGCCCGCTCGGCGTCGGCACGATCATCCGCGGCGTGCCGTCCCCGATCAGGGAGTCGATGGCCTCGCCCCACACCTCGGGCTTCATGACCATGCCGGGTCCCCCGCCGTAGGGGGTGTCGTCCACGGTCTTGTGCACGTCGTGGGTCCAGTCCCGGAGCTGGTGTACGCGTACGTCGAGCGTCCCGCGCTCACGGGCCTTGCCGATCAGCGAGACGTCGAGCGGCGCGAAGTACTCCGGGAAGATCGTGATGATGTCGAGCCGCATCACAGCAGGCCCTCTGGCGGATCGACGACCAGCCGGCCCGCCTCCAGGTCGACCTCAGGTACCAGGGCCTTGACGAACGGGATGAGCGCCTCGTCCGCCCCGCTCCTCCGCACCACCAGGAGATCCTGGCCGTGGTGCAGGACGTCGGTGACCTCGCCCACGGGCTCCCCCGAGGCTGTCTCCACGGCCAGGCCGATGAGCTCGTGATCGTGGAACTCGTCGGGGTCGTCCGACGGCGCCACGTCGGCCGAGTCGATGACCAGCATGGTGCCCCGCAACTCCTCCGCCGCGTCGCGGTCGTGAACGCCCTCGAACGCCAGCAGCAGGATGTCCTTGTGCCAGCGGCGGCCCTCGATGACGAGCGGCCCCCTGTCGCCGGGATCCGTCGTGATCGACATGCCCACGGCGAAGCGCAGCTCAGGATCGTCGGTGAGCACCTCGACGGTCACGTCACCACGTACCCCATGCGGACGGCCTATCCGGCCGACGACCAGCTGCAACATGAACTCCTAACGCAAGCGCCCCCATCGGCCGGCAAAGCCGATGAGGGCGCAGAAACCTGACGCTAACGGACTGTTTCGTGCAGATCGAGTAGATCGACCCGTACGTACTTCCCGTCGGCCAGGGCGTTCACAACGGTGCGCAGCGCCTTGGCGGTGCGCCCGCCGCGTCCGATGACCTTGCCCAGGTCCTCGGGGTGCACCCGGACCTCCAGGACGCGCCCGCTGCGAATGCGGCGTGCGCGGACCCGGACATCGTCTGGATGTTCGACGATGCCCTTAACGAGGTGCTCGAGAGCCTCCTCGAGCACGTCAGGCCTCGCCCTCGGTCTGGGTCTCGGCGGGGGCCTCGGCCTCTTCCTTCTTCTTGGCCTTCTTCGGCGTGGTGGCCGCCGTGCCGGTGTCGCCACCGGACAGGGCCTCCTTAGCCGCGGCCTCGTAGAGGGCGTGACGGTCAGGCGCGGGCTCGGCCACCTTCAGCGGCGCCGGGGCGGGCTCGCCCTTGAACTTCTGCCAGTCACCGGTGAGCTTGAGCAGCTTGAGTACGGGCTCGGTCGGCTGCGCGCCGACACCCAGCCAGTAGGCCGCGCGCTCAGCGTTGACCTCGATGCGCGAAGGGTCTTCCTTCGGGTGGTACAGGCCGATCTCTTCGATCGCCCGGCCGTCACGCTTGGTGCGGCTGTCGGCGACGACGATGCGGTATTGAGCGTTGCGGATCATGCCGAGCCGCTTGAGCTTGATCTTGACTGCCACGGGTGTGGTCTCTCCTGCATTCGAGCGTGGGTGAACGGCATCTCGCCGAGTGGGGCACGACGGGACGACGCTCCAGGGACAGGCGCGTCCGGCGGGAGGTGAGAGGGCACCCGCCTGGTCACGATGTTCCAACATGCCATTGTGCCAGATCGACGGCACTGCCATCGACCTCCCTCTACGGCGCGCCGCGCCGCCCCTGCCCGAACGCCTCACGTCGGCTCGACACCGCCCGCGACCTGGTCGAACGCGCTGGCGAGGGTCTTTGCCCATGCTATCGAGGACTCGACCATCACAGTCCTCCGCACGGATGCGCACTCGGACGAGGGCGCGCACGGGCGCGGGGACGCGGTCGGTCGCAGCACGCGCACGGGCTGGCCACGCACGGGCTTGGGCGCGCACGGATGCGGACGTGGCCGGACGCAGGCCCCACGAGACGCAGCCGCATCGGGTCGGCGGGCGCCATTGGGCGGCGGCGTGTCCGGACCGGCGTTCGGGCAGTGGGCGGCTGGCAGGCTCTGAGGACGCGACGCACCCAGATGCAGGCGTGCTACAGCCCACAACCCGTGCGACCGTCGCAAAGGCGCCCACCAAGGGACGGCCACTCGCCAGGCATCGAGGGTGTGGTGTCGTCGATGTGGGCAGCCTAGGCAGAAGCCCGTAGCAGCGCCGGACCGCCGGGAGCCGGGATCAGCGCAGCGACGGCGCCAGGGACCGGGGCCCACGCAGCAGCGGCGACGCCAGGAACCGAAACCCACGCGGCGGCGGGCCGCCGGGAGCCGGGACCCACGCGGCGGCGGTGGGCCGCCGGGAGGTGGGACCCGGCGGCGGTTAGTTCTGGCCGGGCAGCCGGAGCTTGGAGGGGTCGAAGCCCGGAGGCAGCTCCATGCCGGGGGGCAGCTTGCCGCCCAGGTTGCCCAGCACGCCGCCACCCTGCTTGGGCTCGGCGGCCGCGGGACCGTCGGCGGCGGACTTGCCGAGGGCGGCC